>CAIPVK010000075.1 GCA_903868455.1 uncultured Opitutia bacterium | reverse complement strand
GCCCCATGCCCGCCTCCCTCACCCACACCCCCCGCGTCGCCCTCGTCACCGGAGCCGGCCGCGGCATCGGCAAGGTCATCGCCGAGCGCCTCGCCTCGCACGGCCACACCGTCCTCTGCGTGTCCAAGTCCGACACCTGCGTGGCCGTCGCCAACGACATCCTCGCCGCGGGCGGCAAGGCCAAGGCCTACCAGGTCGACGTCTCCGACCCGGCCGCGGTGGCCAAGGCCTGCGAGCAGATCCTGGCCGAGCACGGCGCCGTCGAGATCCTCGTCAACAACGCCGGCATCACCCGCGACAAGCTCGTCATGGCCATGTCGGAGCAGGACTGGAACGACGTCCTCTCGACCAACCTATCCTCCGCCTTCTACTGGGTGAAGGGCCTCGTCCGCCCCATGACCAAGAAGCGCTGGGGGCGCGTCATCAGCATCTCCTCCGTCACCGGGGTCATCGGCAACGCCGGCCAGGCCAACTACGCCGCCGCCAAGGCCGGCCTCCACGGCCTGACCATGACCCTCGCCCGCGAGCTCGCCGGCCGGGCCATCACCGCCAACGCCATCGCCCCGGGCTTCATCACGACCGAGATGACCGACGTCCTCCCCGAGGAGGTTAAGGCCAAGATCCTCGAGCGCATCCCCCTCGCGCGCTTCGGCTCCACCACCGACATCGCCGCCATGGTCGACTTCCTTGCCTCGGAGGAGGGGGGGTATGTCACCGGGCAGGTGATTTCGGTTGACGGCGGCATGGCCATCTGACTCTTATTCACAGCGTTCACACCCCCACTCAAACCACGAAAAACCCCCTTTTATGGCCGATAACATCGAACAGCGCGTCAAGGACATCATCGTCAAGCAGCTCGGCGTCAACGCGGAGCAGCTGACCGACACCGCCACCTTCCAGGGCGACCTCAAGGCCGACTCCCTCGACCTCGTCGAGATGATCATGGCCTTCGAGGAGGAGTTCGGCATCGCCTCGATTCCCG
This sequence comes from uncultured Opitutia bacterium, assembly GCA_903868455.1. Taxonomy (GTDB): domain Bacteria; phylum Verrucomicrobiota; class Verrucomicrobiia; order Opitutales; family UBA953; genus UBA8828. The sequence continues at coordinate 14,586 of CAIPVK010000075.1, read as the reverse complement.
AGGACAAGGCCGCCTCCATGAAGTCGGTGGGCGACGCCGTCGCCTACATCAAGGCCAACGCCACCAAGTGACCCATTGGCGGGCCCCGGTCCCGCAACCGTGAGCCAGCAACAGGCATCCTCTCGGCGCATCGTGGTGACCGGCATCGGTTGCCTCACCGCGCTGGGCCACGACACCGCGTCCTTCTGGGACGGCCTGACCAAGGGCCGCTCCGGCATCCGGCGCCTGACCCGCTTCGACCCGACGGACTTCCCGTCCAAGGTCGGGGCCGAGGTCGTGGACTTCGATCCCACGAAGTTCATGGACGCCAAGGAGGCCAAGCGCAACGACCGCTACACCCAGCTGGCCTGCGCCGCCGCGCGCCTCGCCGTGGCCGACGCCTCCCTCGACGTCACCAAGGTCAACTCCGAGCTCTTCGGCGTCATCATCGGCTCCGGCATCGGCGGCATGGAGACGATCGAGAACCAGGCCCGCATCCTGATCGAGAAGGGTCCCAATCGCGTCTCCGCCTTCACCATCCCCTCCATCATCACGAACATCGCCGCCGGCGTGGTCGCGATCGAGTACGGGGCCAAGTCCGTCAACTTCGGCGTCGTCTCCGCCTGCGCCTCCGGTTCCCACGCCCTCGGCGAGGCCCTCCGCCACATGCGCGACGGCCACGCCGACGTCATGATCGCCGGCGGCTCGGAGGCCGCCATCACCCGCCTCGGCTACGCCGGCTTCTGCAACATGAAGGCGATGTCGACCGACTTCAACGACACGCCCGAGAAGGCCTCCCGCCCGTTCGACAAGCTGCGCGACGGCTTCGTCATGGGCGAGGGCGCCGGCATCCTCGTCCTCGAGACCCTCGAGCACGCCCAGGCCCGGGGCGCCCGCATCTATTGCGAGTTCGTCGGCTACGGCGCGACCTGCGACGCCTACCACATCACCGGGCAGGACCAGGAGGGCAAGGGCCTCGCCCTTTGCCTCGAGCGCGCCCTGGCCGAGGCCGGCGTCCGCAAGGACCAGGTCGGCTATATCAACGCCCACGGCACCTCCACGCCCATCAACGACCGCTGCGAGACCCTCGCCATCAAGCGCGTCTTCGGCGAGGCCGCCCGCTCCATCTCCATCTCCTCGACCAAGTCGATGACCGGCCACCTCCTCGGCGCGGCCGGCGGCGTCGAGGCCGCGGCCTGCGCCCTGGCCATCCACCACGGCGTCATCCCCCCGACCATCAATTACGAGAACCCGGACCCCGACTGCGACCTGGACTACACGCCCAACGTCGCGAAGGCCCGGAAGGTGGACGTCGCCGTCTCCAACAACCTCGGCTTCGGCGGGCACAACGCCTCGGTCGTCTTCCGCCGCCTCTGAGCCGGTCAGGAGGGCGCGAGCGCGCGTGAGTCCCCGGTCGCCCTCCATCCCCTCGGCCCTGTCGCGGGTTCCTCGCGCCGTTTTCGTTCTTCGTTTTTCGCCCTTCGTCCCTAGTCTCCCACTCGCATGCCCCTCGCCCTGATCAGCGGCACCTCGCGCGGCATCGGCAAGGCCCTCGCCGTACGCCTGCTCGATTCCGGCTGGGAGGTCGAGGGCTGCTCGCGCGGCGAGGCCTCGCTCAGCCATCCCGGCTACGTCCATCGGAGGGTCGATGTCACCGATGAGCCCGCCGTCGTCGCCCACGTGGCCGACGTCGTCCGGCGGCGCGGACGCGTGGACGCCCTCGTCTGCAACGCCGGGGCGGCGTCCATGAACGCCTTCCTGCTGACGCCCGGCTCCGTCGCCGAGGCCATGATGCGCGTCAACTACCTCTCGGCGTTCAACCTCGGGCGCGAGGTCGCCAAGGCCATGGTCCGTCAGCGAGGCGGCGCCATCGTCAACCTTTCCTCCGTCGCCGTCCCCCTGTCCCTGGAGGGCGAGGCGGCCTACGTCGCCGCCAAGGCCGCGGTCGAGGCGCTCACCAAGGTCATGGCGGCCGAGCTTGCTCCCCACGGCATCCGCGTCAACGCGGTCGGTCCCGGGCCGGTGGACACCGCGCTCACCCGAACCGTGCCCCGCGATAAACTGGAGGCCTTGCGTCGCCGGATGGGTCTGGAGCGGGAGCTCGGCATGGATGAGGTGGTCTCGGCCATCGCCGACCTCATCGAGCCCTCGGCGACCGTCACCGGTCGCATCCTCCACGTCGGCCTCAACGGCAGCCGCTGAGCGCGGCCCGCCAGGTCGCGACCTCGCCGTCGATCCCGTGGGTCCTGAGGCCGGCCTCGACGGTCGCGTCGGAAGGTTCCTCGACCGCATGCCGCGGGTCGCCGGGTAGGTCAGGCCGGGCGTGCCGGACGACCGCCCAGGCCGCCCAGGAACGCCAGCGGACGCGGTGCTCGCGCGCGCCGCGGACGCGGTCGGCGAGGTGCTGGTAGTGGACGCGCGGGTTGCCGATGAAGGCCTCGCCGATGGGTTGCGCCACCATCCAGCCCACCACGGCGTAGGGCAGGGGGTGGGCGTCCAGCACGGGGTGACCGGAGGGGGCGTCGCAGAAGAGTCCTCGGTCCAGGGCGAGCAGGGCGCGCGCGGGCAGGATGTCCGTCTCCCAGAGCTGGCGCGCATAGCGCAGGCAGGCGAGGTAATGGGTCGGCTCGTCGACCTCGCGCGCGGCCTCGAGGTCGCGCCAGGACATCCGCGCCGCCGGCGCCGGAAGCAAGGGGCAGGGCGGGAGGATCGGCGTCATCCCGCGGGCTTCGCGTAGGGATTCCCCGCCTTCTCGGCGCCGACCGTCGTGGGGTCGCCGTGTCCGGGCAGCAGGTGCGTGTCGTCCGGCAGCGTGTAGACCCTGGCGCGGATGGAGGCGAGCAGGGTGGGCCAGTCGCCGTTGGGCAGGTCGGTCCGGCCGACGGAGCCCTGGAAGATGGCGTCCCCGACGAGGGCGAGGCGGTCGGCGGGCGACCAGAAGAGCAGGCTGCCGGGGCAGTGGCCGGGCACGTGGCGCGTCTCGAAGGCGCGGCCGAGCAGCTCGACGCGCTCGCCGTCCGCCAGCCAGCGGTCGACCTTGCAGCCGCGGAAATCGCGGTCGGTCAGCCACGGGATCATGGCTTGGTAGCGGGCGCGCACCCTTTCGATCTCCTCGATGAGAACCTGGTCGTCGCGGTGGGCGAGGACCTGGCAGCCGGTCGCCTCCTTGACTGCGGCGGCGTCGCACATGTGGTCCCAGTGCCCGTGGGTCAGCAGGAGGTGCGTCAGCCGCAGCCCGCGGGAACGGATCTCCTCGAGCAGGTTGCCCGCGGCGCCCTTCGGGGCGTCGACCAGGACGCACTCGGAGGATCCCTCGGTCGTCAGCAGGTAGGCGTTGGTCTCGAACGGGCCGAGGCAGACGGATTCGACGCGCAGGCTCATTTGGCGTGGTCGTGGCGGGCGAGGGCGGCGAGGAAGGCCTCGGGCGGGCGCACGGGACGGAAGGCGCGGTCCACGAAGGCGTGCTCGGTGAAGCCCTCAGCGCAGGCCGCGCCGCCGCAGCGCACCTCGTAGGTCAGGCGGAGGCGCGCCTTGACGGGCAGGTCGAGGCGCACGGTCACCTCGACGCGGTCGTCGAAGCGCGTCGGCCGGTGGTAGGTCAGGCCTGCCTCCAGGACGGGCAGCAGGAAGCCGGCCGCCTCAAGGTCGCGGTAGGGGCAGCCCAGCTGGTCGAGGAGGTGGACGCGCGCCATCTCGAACCAGGCGAGGTAGTTGGCGTGATGGGTCACCCCCATGGCGTCCGTCTCGGCGAAGCGGACCCGGGTCTCGATGGTCGCGGCGGGCATGGGTCCTTTCTTGCCCGCCGCGGCCCGCTTTCCAATGTCAATGTCGCACCCGCCCGATGGATTCCAAGACCCGCTTCACCACCTTCGGCATCGGCGCCCTCGTCGGCGTGCTCGTCCTCTGGGGCCTCAACCAGAAGGCCGATCCGGCCCGCGAGCGCCGACGCCAGGTGATGGCCTCGCTCAGCCTGCCCGGCATGTACTACGACAGCGCGATCCAGGGGGAGCCGCTCTTCGGGCATTTCGTGCTGGCCGAGCGCCGAAGCCCGCTTGCCGGCGGGGGTCTGCGGCGCGAGCTCATCACGGGCGGGCGCAACCGGTTCGACAAGGAAGGGCGCCCGCTGCCCAACGACCTCCTGCTTGTGACGGAGGACTACGCCCCGGGCGTCGAGCCCCACGAGAAGGCCAAGGTCGCCTCGGTCAGTTTCGCCTTCGCCGACCGCGCCGAGGTCGTCGCCGCCCCCGGCGCCTGGCCCGCCCAGCCCGACCCTCGCTTCGACGCCGTCGTCTCCGACGCCTCCCCCGGCGTCGTCACGCTCCGCCTGCGCGACGCGGCGTCCGCCAAGGGCGAGGCCCTGTTCGCCTTGGTCGACCACGTGCGCGCGATCGACGGCAAGGCGCCCGTCGCCACCGCCCGCCTCGGGGCGATCGACTGGCAAGCGGAGGCCGAGCGCATCCGCAAGGAGATCGGCCAATGAGCGCCCCGTTGAGCGAGGGCGTGCGCACGACGCTGCTGAGCGTCGCGGTCAACGTCGTCCTCGCCGTCGCCAAGTTCTCGGTCGGCCTGCTCGCCAACTCCGCCGCGCTGGTGGCGGACGGCATCCACTCGCTCGTCGACCTCGTCTCGGACATCGCCGCGCTCGTCGGCCTGCGCTTCGCCGACCTCCCCAAGGACGAGGACCATCCCTACGGGCACCACCGGATCAACACGGTCGCCACGCTCGTCATCTCCTGCCTCGTCCTCGCCTTCTGCCTCGGCCTCGGCTGGCACTCCGTCCGTTCCCTCGTCGAGGGGGCGGCCACCGAGGTGCCCGGCGTGGCCGCGGCCTGGGTCGCGGGCGTCGCCCTCGTGGTCAAGGAGGGCTTCTATCGGCACGCCCGCCGGCAGGCCGAGCGCCTCGGCTCGCGCCTGCTGCTCGCCAACGCCACCGACCACCGGGCCGACGCCGTGGCCTCGCTGCTCGCGCTCGTGGCGGTGATCGCCGCGCAGCTCGACCCCGCGCTCGCCGCCCTCGACCAGGTCGTCGGCCTCGCCCTCGCGGGCTGGCTCGGCGCCGAGGGCCTGCGGCTCCTCAAGGGGGCGGTCGACGATCTCCTCGACACCTCCCCCGCCGAGACCGTGCTCAAGGACCTTTCCGAGCACATCCTCGCCGTGCCCGGCGTCCGAGGCTTCCACGCCTTCCGCGCCCGCCGCCTGGGCGACCGTCTCGAGGTGGACTTCCATCTCCAGGTCGACCCCGCCGCCTCCGTCGGCGAGGGCCACGCCCTCGCGGGCAAGGTCAAGGCGGACATCCTCGCCACCCACCCCGAGGTCGTCTCGGTCCTGGTCCACGTCGAGCCCGACGAGGCCCACCACCGCGGCGCGCAGGGCCACAGCGGTCGGTCCTGAGGCTTGCCGCCGGGGCGGGCTCGGATAGGATGGGTTCATGACCCGCCTCCTCTGCCTCATCGCCGCGTGCGTCCTCGCCCAGACCCCGGACACGGTCACCATCCGCATCCCGCATGCCGACACCGTGCGGCTCGTCGCCGGCCAGCGCCTCGTGGTCGAGGCCAAGGGCAACGCCAGCACGGGTTTCGCCTGGGCCGCGACCAAGGTGCCCGAGTGCCTCTCCCAAATCGGCGAGCCCGCCTACGTGCAGGACCCTTCCGATTCGCCGATGCCCGGTCAGGGGGGCCGCTATTTGCTAACGTTCCAGGCCCGTAAGGCGGGGGACGGCGTGATCGAACTCGCCTACGCCCGTCCGTGGGAGAAGGACGCCCCTCCCGTCCAGACCGCCTCGGTCAAGGTCGCGGTCGAGTGAGCTAGCCGGCCAGCGGCGCGAAGTCGCGCCGGCCGTAGGCCTTCGCGAGCCAGCCCGACAGCTTGGCGAAGTCCTTCGGGACCGGCGCCTCGACCTCGAGGAGCTTGCCCGTGACCGGGTGCGTCAGCCGCAGGCGGTGGGCGTGCAGCATCACGCGGGGCATCGGCCACCCGGCGAAGGCGGCGTCCTCGAACTTGCCGTAGGTGCGGTCGCCGAGGATGGGGTGCCCGAGGTGGGCCAGGTGGACGCGGATCTGGTGGGTGCGGCCGGTGCGGGGCAGGGCGCGGATGAGCGCGGCCTGGGGGCCGAACTTCGCCTCGACCTGCCAGTCGGTGACGGCCTCCTTGCCGTCGTCGCGCACGGCCATGCGCACGCGCACCACGCGGTGGCGGTCGATGGACGCCGAGATCGTGCCGGAGAGGAGCCGGGGGACCTTGTCGACCAGCGCCAGGTATTCCTTGTGCGCCTCGCGGCCGGCGAACTGCTCGACGAGCCCGTGGAAGGCCTTGTCCGTCTTCGCCACCACCATGACCCCCGAGGTCTCGCGGTCGAGGCGGTGGACGATTCCCGGGCGGATGACGCCGCCGGCGGGCGCGAGCTTGCCCTTGCAATGGTGGAGCAGGGCGTGGACGACCGAGACGCCGTCGTCGCCCGTCACGGGATGGGTCAGCAGCCCCGCGGGCTTGTCGATGACGACGAGATGCGCGTCCTCGTGCAGGATCGTAAGCGGGATGCGTCGGGCCGAGACGGTGGGCGCCTCGGGCGCGGGCAGGTCGAGGTCGATGGCGTCGCCGGCGGCGGCAAGGGTCTTGGGGCCGGCGACCTGGCCGTTGACGCGCACGAGGCCGAGGGCGAGCGCGCGCTGGACGCGGGAGCGGCTGACGCCGGGGATGAGCTCGGCCGCGACCTTGTCCACGCGGTCGGTCGCGCGGTCCTGGGCGACGCGGAGCTCGTGGCGCTCGCCGGCGAAGGCGGGCTCGGCGGCCGCGGCCTTGGCGGGGCGGGGCTTGCGCGCCTGCTTGCGCGGCGTGCCGCCGGGGGCGGGCTTGAGCAGGCGGGTGGGGCGGTGGGTCCGGTCGGACGGACCTTTTCGGCCCTTCGGGGTCTTGCGGGCCATGCTCAGCGGGACTTGCCCAGGAGGTAGGCGGGATTGAGTTTCTGGAGCGGCTTGGGGACGAAGAGGCCGTCCTTGCGGATGAGCTCGCCGTCGAAGCGGATCTCGCCGCCGCCGAAGTCCGGCCGCTGGATGCAGACCATGTCCCAGTGCACCGCCGAGGTGTTGCCGTTGTCCGTCATCTCGTAGCACTTGCCGGGGGTGAAGTGGAAGGATCCCGCGATCTTCTCGTCGAAGAGGATGTCCTGCATCGGCTGCAGCACGTGGGGGTTGAAGCCCAGGGCGAACTCGCCGATGTACCGGGCGCCGGGGTCGGAATCGAGGATCTCGTTGAGTCGGCGGGTGTTGTTGGCCGTGGCCTCGACGATGCGGCCCTTGCGGAAGACGAGGCGGATGTTCTCGAACGACGTCCCTTGGTAGATGGTCGGGCAGTTGTACTGCAGGACGCCCTCCACGCTGTCCTTGACCGGCGCGGTGAAGACCTCGCCGTCCGGGATGTTGTACTCGCCGCCGCAGGGGATGGCCTTGATGCCCTTGATGGAGAAGCGGAGGTCCGTGCCCGGACCGGTGATGTGGACCTGGTCCGCGCGCATCATGCGCTCGGCCAGCGCCCGCATGCCCGGGACCATGCGGGCGTAGTCGAGCGTGCAGACGCGGAAGTAGAAGTCCTCGAAGGCCTCCGTGCTCATCTTGGCCTGCTGGGCCATGGAGGGCGTGGGCCAGCGGAGCACGACCCACTTGGTCTTGTTGACGCGGTGGTCGAGCACGGGGCGCAGGACCTTGGCGGCGAGCTTGGACCGGTCGGCGGGCACGTCGCTCGACTCGAAGATGTTATCCGACCCGCGCACGGCGACGTAGGCCTGGACCTTGCGCATGCGGAAGAGCTCGGTGTCGCGCAGGACCTCGAGCTGCTCCTGGGTCGCGCCGAGGGCGAGCTCGCGGCTCACCCGGGCGCGGTGCTGCTGGACGAGGGGGATCGCGCCGCGCTCGCGGGCGGCGCGGATCAGGGCCACCACGAAGGCCTCGGGGGTGTCGTGGGCGTCGATCAGCACGGTCTCCCCCTTCCTGAGGCGGGTGGAGAAGCCGGTCAGGACCTCGGCCAATCGGGCGTAGCGGGCATCCATGGAAGGGCTGACATTGGTCCCGGGGGCTCCCGTGGCAAGGAAGGGTTGGGTGGGACAGGTCGGGTGTGACACGCTGTCCCGCCTCGCGCGCCGACGGGCCGCGAGGCCGCGATTTCGCGCCTTTTCCCTTTGGCATTTGCCTTATCCCCCGGCTTACGCCACTTGGCATCCCTCTTGCGTAGGTCGATGCGGCCGCGAGGCCGAACCTCTCAACCCAACACCCACACACACCCAACATGGCCAAGTCCACCAAACCCACCGTCAAGCCCCTGGGCGACCGCGTCCTCCTCCAGCGCCTGGAGGAAGCCGAGGAGATCAAGGGCGGCATCATCATCCCCGACTCCGCCAAGGAGAAGCCCCAGGAGGCGACCGTCATCGCCCTCGGCACCGGCAAGAAGGACGCCGACGGCAAGGCCGTCGCCTGGGACGTGAAGCTCGGCGACAAGGTGCTCATCGGCAAGTACGCCGGCACCGAGGTCAAGCTGGGCGACGAGACCTACATCCTGCTCCGCGAGGAGGAGATCCTCGCGGTGGTCGGCTGAACCCCTTCCGCAACCTCAACCCAACGCAACCCACATGTCCAAGAAGCAGATCCTGTTCGACGAGGTCGCGCGCCGCAAGGTGCTCGCCGGCGTCTCCACCCTCGCCAAGGCCGTCAAGGTCACGCTCGGTCCGAAGGGCCGGAACGTGATGATCGACAAGAAGTTCGGCGCCCCCAAGGTCACCAAGGACGGCGTCACCGTCGCCAAGGAGATCGAGCTCGACGACCCGTTCGAGAACATGGGCGCCCAGATGGTGCGCGAGGTCGCCTCGAAGACCGCCGACAAGGCGGGTGACGGCACCACCACCGCCACCGTCCTGGCCGAGGCCATCTACCGCGAGGGCCTGAAGTCCGTCGCCGCCGGCTCCAACCCGATCTACGTGAAGCGCGGCATCGACAAGGCCGCCGACGCCATCCGCGCCGAGCTCGCCTCGATCTCCAAGAAGATCAAGACCCGCGAGGAGATCAAGCAGGTCGCCACCGTCTCCGCCAACTGGGACGCCTCCATCGGCGACATCATCGCCGAGGCCATGGACAAGGTCGGCAAGGACGGCACCATCACCGTCGAGGAGGCCAAGACCGTCGAGACCACCCTCGACGTCGTCGAGGGCATGCAGTTCGACAAGGGTTACCTCTCGCCCTACTTCGCGACCAACGCGGAGACGCTGGAGGCCGCCCTCGAGGACGCCCACATCCTCCTCTTCGAGAAGAAGATCTCCGCCATGAAGGACCTGCTGCCCCTCCTCCAGGAGGTGGCCAAGACCGGCAAGCCCCTGCTCATCATCGCCGAGGAGATCGAGGGCGAGGCCCTCGCCACCCTCGTGGTGAACAAGCTCCGCGGCACCCTCAACGTCTGCGCCGTCAAGGCGCCCGGCTTCGGCGACCGCCGCAAGGCCATGATGGAGGACATCGCCGTCCTCACCGGCGGCAAGTTCATCACCGAGGACCTCGGCATCAAGCTCGAGTCGGTGAAGCTCGCCGACCTCGGCCGCGCCAAGCGCGTCCAGGTCGACAAGGAGAACACCACCATCATCCAGGGCGGCGGCAAGTCGGCCGACATCCAGGGCCGCGTGAAGCTCATCCGCCGCCAGATCGACGAGACCACCTCCGACTACGACCGCGAGAAGCTCCAGGAGCGCCTCGCCAAGCTGGCCGGCGGCGTCGCCGTCATCCACGTCGGCGCGGCCTCCGAGGCCGAGCTGAAGGAGAAGAAGGACCGCGTCGACGACGCCCTCCACGCCACCCGCGCGGCGGTCGAGGAAGGCATCGTCCCCGGCGGCGGCGTGGCCCTGCTGCGCACCACCAAGGCCATCGAGGCGGTCATCGCCAAGCTCGAGGGCGACGAGAAGGTCGGCGCCCAGATCGTCCGCAAGGCGATCGAGGAGCCCCTCCGCACCCTCTGCGCCAACGCCGGCACCGAGGGCTCGCTCATCGTCCAGGAGGTCACCAAGGCCAAGGGCAACCACGGGTACAACGTGGCCACCGGCGAGTTCCAGGACCTCGTGGCGGCCGGCGTCGTCGACCCCACCAAGGTCACCCGCACCGCCGTCCAGAACGCGGCCTCCGTCGCCTCCCTCCTGCTCACCACCGAGTGCCTGATCACCGACCTGCCCGAGGACAAGAAGCCCGCGGCCGGCGGCGGCGACCACGGCCACGGCGGCGAGTTCTGAGGCCGTCGAAGGCCCCCAAGCGCGGCGCCCCACGGGGCGCCGCTTCTTTTTGGTCGCCCCGGCGGCGGCCGGGGGCAACCTCCGCGCCATGGCCGTCAAGCTCCAGTCCCAGAAGGGCAACCCCGCCCTCAACCTCGTCCTCTTCATCGTCGTCCCCCTGGTCACCCTCGGGGTGCTCTACTTCGGCATCCCCGGCACCGCCTTCAACGGCGTCCGGGCCGGGGTCTTCTTCGGGATGACCTACAACTACAGCAACGGCTTCGGCAACGAGGGCGCCGGCCGGATCATGGACAGCACGATCAAGTGCACCTCCGCCGAGGCCGAGGGTTTCGTCCGCGCCGAGCTGCGCCGCGCGCTCCCGTGGTACCCCGCCGACCAGGTGACGGTCGAGCTCAACGCCTATCCCGCGGGCTACCACTACCGCTACCGCTGCCAGACCTGGTACGCCCAGAAGCTCTTCAGCGGCGGCCGGCTCTTCCGCAAGGGCGCCCAGGTCGGCGACGAGGCCCTCGACGCCGAGCTCGCGGCCCGGCACGGCGAGGTCACGCGCGCCATCGGCGCGGCGCTGGAGGCCTACTTCAAGTCCAAGGGCGCCCACTGAGGCGCCGCAGGGTGGGGTGGCTGACGGGACTTGAACCCGCGACCCCCGGAATCACAATCCAGTGCTCTAACCAACTGAGCTACAGCCACCGTCCCTGGGAGGTTCGAATGGAGGGAATGCGGCGGTGCCTGTCAACGCCATTGGGGGCTCGCCCGGCGTTTTTCCTTCCTTTGTCGGGCGCTCCCGTGCTGACTATCCCCCGATTCAGATGCCGACCTTCTCCGAACTGGGCCTTTCCGAGCCCGTGCAGCGCGCCCTCGCCGACTGCGGTTACGTCAACCCCACGCCCATCCAGGCGCAGGCCATCCCCGTGGTCCTGTCCGGGCGCGACCTGATCGGCGCCGCCCAGACCGGCACCGGCAAGACCGCCGCCTTCGCCCTGCCCACGCTCTCCCGCCTCGGCGCGGCCGGCGGCGCCCCCCGCTGCCTCGTGCTCGTGCCCACGCGCGAGCTGGCCGTGCAGGTCGACGAGAACTTCCGCAAGTACGGCAAGCACCTCGGCACGCGCACCGCGCTCCTCTACGGCGGCGTCGGCTACGGCGCGCAGACCGAGGCCCTCAAGGCCGGCGTCGACGTCGTCATCGCCACCCCCGGCCGCCTGCTCGACCTCCAGGAGCAGCGCATCCTCCGCCTCGACGCCATCCAGGTGCTCATCCTCGACGAGGTCGACCGCATGCTGGACATGGGCTTCATCGAGGACGTCTCGCGCATCATCCGCCTCTGCCCCAAGCAGCGCCAGACCCTCCTGTTCTCGGCCACCGCCGACGAGCGCGTGGGCAAGGTCGCCAACTGGGCCCTGACCGACCCCGTGACGGTCGACGTCCGCACCGGCCAGACCGCCGCCGAGACCGTCGACCACAGCCTCTACCCGGTCGACGTCTTCCAGAAGTACGACCTGCTGCTGGCCCTGCTCAAGCAGACCGAGTACAAGTCCGTCATCGTCTTCACCCGCACCAAGCGCGACGCCGACCGCATCGCGGAGTGGATCGAGGGCCACGGCACGCCCGTCGCCACCATGCACGCCGACCGCTCGCAGTCGGAGCGCCTCCAGGCCCTAAAGGACTTCAAGTCGGGCAAGCTCTCCATCCTCGTGGCGACCGACATCGCCAGCCGCGGCCTCGACATCACCGGCGTCACCCACGTCATCAACTACAACGTCCCCGAGCACCCCGAGGACTACGTCCACCGCATCGGCCGCACCGGCCGCGCCTCCGCCGAGGGCGAGGCCTTCACCCTCTTCTCGCCCGACGAGCTCCACCCGCTCCAGCAGATCGAGCAGCTCCTGGGCAAGCCCATCCCCCGCCGCAAGCTCGAGGGCTTCCGCTACTACTCCGAGCCCATCCTCAGCGTGACGGGCAAGGCCGCCCCCGTGGCGCGCCGCCGCAACCGCTGAGCATGCCGGGGGGCGCGGACGACCGCCACCTCCTGCGCGCGCTCGAGCTCGCCCGCCGCGCCTGGGGCGACACCCACCCCAACCCGATGGTCGGGGCGGTCCTTGAGGAGGGCGGATGCGTCGTGGCCGAGGGCTGGCACGCCCGCGCCGGCGAGGCCCACGCCGAGGTCGCCGCGCTGCGCGCGCTCGGCCGGGCGCCCGCTCCCGGCGCCGTCCTGCACGTCACGCTCGAGCCCTGCAGCACGCACGGCCGGACGCCACCGTGCGTCGACGCCGTGCTGCGCGCCGGCATCCGCCGCGTCGTCATCGGCACGCTCGACCCCAACCCCGCCCACGCCGGTCGGGGCGTCGACCTCCTGCGCGCCGCCGGCGCCGAGGTCCGCGTCGCCGAGGGCGCGGCCGAGGCCGCCTGCCGTCGCCTGAATGTCCTCTTCAACCATTGGATCACGCGCCGCCGCGCCTTGGTCTGCCTCAAGGTGGGGCGCGACGCCGCGGGGCGCACGACGCCGCTGCCCGGCGCCCGCTGGATCACCGGCGAGGCCGCGCGGGCCGACGTGATGCGCTGGCGCCGCCTTTTCCCCGCCATCGCGGTGGGCGCCGGCACCGCGCTCGCCGACAACCCCCGCCTGACCGCGCGCCTGCCGGAGGGCGAGACCTGCCCGTGGCGCCTCGTCATCGATCCCTCGGGGCGTCTCCACGGCGCCGACCGGCTGGCGGTCCTCTCCGACGCCCACCTGGCCCGGACCCGGGTCGCCTTCGATCCCTCCCGGGCACCCTCCGGTTACCCCGCCTGGCTCGCCTCCCGCGGCGTCACCGCCTGGCCCCTGCCGTCCGAGGGCTTCCTGCCGGCCGTCTTCGCCCGCGCCACCGCCGAGGGCTGGGTCGGCGTGCTCGTCGAGGCAGGGGCGGGGTTGGGTCAGGCGCTCCTCCGCGAGGGCCTGGTCGACCACGGCCTCATCTACACGGCCGGGGAGGGGCAGGGGGATGCCTGCGCCACGGCCTGGCTCCCCGACCCCTTGCCGATGGAGGACGTGGAAAGCGTGGTTTTGGGGTCCGATCGGGGGGATTTCGGACGGTGGGTTTCCGCAAAAACCTCTGTTTGAAGGGTTTAGGATAGTCTTTGGACCTGCCGCCGGCCTCGGCCCCGGAGTTTTTGGCTCGACTTTTGGGGTTGCCTTCGCTTGATGCGTTGTCCGCCCCGAGGGGACCGTCCTCTTCCCAAACCGCGATTTTCCAACATCTTATGGCCGAAAAACTGCTCGATCTGAAGAAGAAGGAAAAGCCCTCCTACACCTCGCTCATCGAGAAGAAGCGCGATGGTGGGGAGTTCACCGCCGACGAGATCCGCTACATCGTGGACTCGGTGATGGACAGCCAGATGCCCGAGGCCCAGCAGGCCGCCCTGGCGATGGCCATCTTCTTCCGGCAGATGTCCGCCCAGGAGACCGCCAGCTTCGCCGAGGAGCTCCGCCTCTCCGGCGAGTACGTCGACCTCGACCGCCTCAGCCAGCCCAAGATCTCCAAGGTCTCCACCGGCGGCGTCGGCGACAAGACCTCGATGGTCCTCGCCGCCTTCGGCGCCGCCGCCGGCGTCATCATGCCCGGCATGAGCGGCAAGGACGAGTCCTACGTCATCTCCACCACCGAGAAGCTCGCCTCCATCCCCGGCCTGAAGACCAAGCTCTCGCTCGACGCCTTCCGCTCGCAGCTCGAGCGCGTCGGCTGCGTCCTCGCCGAGCAGTCCGCCGAAATCGCCCCGGCCGACGAGCTCCTCTACGCCCTGCGCCAGCGCACCGGCACCATCCCCTCGCTCCCGCTCATCACGGGCAGCATCCTCTCGCGCAAGCTCGCCGAGGGCTGCGAGGGCCTGGTCGTCGACGTCAAGTGGGGCAACGGCTCCTTCATCCGCGACGTCGAGCAGGCCAAGCAGCTCGCCCGCATCATCACCCGCGTCGCCCGCTCGCTCAACCGCAAGTGCGTCGCGCTCGTGACCGACATGAACCAGCCCCTCGGCGACTCCGTCGGCACGGGCCTCGAGGTCCTGGAGGCCGTCCGCCTGCTCAAGGGCGAGGGTCCCGAGGACCTTCAGGACCTCGTGATGAAGCTCGGCATGGAGGTCGTGCGCCTCGCCGGCGTCGCCGGCTCCACCCTCTCGGCCAAGCAGGCCGTCGAGCGCCACCTCAAGGACGGCTCCGCCCTCGAGAAGTTCAAGGCCATGGTCCGCGCCCAGGGCGGCAAGACCGACTGGATCGACGACCCCGCCAAGTTCCCCAAGGCCAAGTTCATCCGCAAGCTGCCCGCCCCCAAGCGCGGCTACGTGCACACCATCGACGCCGGCAAGATCGCCCAGGGCGTGCGCCT
>CAIPVK010000074.1 GCA_903868455.1 uncultured Opitutia bacterium | reverse complement strand
TGGTCACGACCGGCACGGCCGAGCTGACGGGCGGGGCCGAGATGCAGGTCGAGTTCATCTCGCCGACGGGCACCCGCGGCTCCGCGTACGACGCGGTGAGCGTGACGGGCGAGCTCGACCTCTCGGCGCTGACCGACTCGAACCGCTACACCCTCCGCCTGATCTCGCTCTCGGCCCTGCCCGACACCCAGGGCAACCTCGCCGGCTTCGACTCCGGCGTGTCCTACATCTACGAGCTGTTCACCTACGCGACCCTGACGCTGCCCGAGTCCTACACGGGCAGCATCTCGGACCTGTTCACGATCAACACGGACCTCTTCCGCGACGCCTCCGGCAACGCGGTCACGGGGAACTTCTTCTTGGTCGACAACGACGCCGCCAACACCCTCGAGCTGCATTACGCCCCCATCCCCGAGTCCTCGACCTACGGCCTGATGCTCGGCGGCCTGGCCCTCGCGGGGGCGGCTATCCGCCGTCGGAAGAAGAATTCAAAGTAAAGAGTCCAAATGAAAGAGAAGGGGGCCCGCGATAGCGGGCCTCCTTGTTTTCATGGGTCTTTCGGCGTTCTTTCATCTGAAATCTGTCCCGGGTAGGGGCCGCTCGCCGAGCGGACCGTCCGGGGTAGGGACGCCTCTCCGAGGCGTCCGCGGCCGGCTCGGCGAGCCAGCCCTACCCAGGACAGCGGCCGGCTAGGCGAGCCAGCCCTACCTAAGGCGAGGATGGGAAGGATGACGAGGAGCCGGAGGAGGCGGAGGATTGATCTACCGGGGCGGTAGATCCCTCGGCTGACCCGCTGCCACCGCTGCTACCGCTGGAACAGGAAGGGACGCCTCGGCGAGCCAAGCCCTACCCCTCCTTTCCGGGGCTGATTCCGCGCCTCGCAAAGCAAAAGGACTCTCTCCATGGCCATAAATTTACGTTTTTTTGACAAAAAGCCGATTCCAGCGCTGGGGGGCTTGAATTGTTTCATTTGTGGCACACAATCGTCCGCCCATCCCCCTTTAAGCTTAAGCCATGCTACCCGCACGGACCTCATCCCGTATTCTGCTCGCCGCCGCCGCCCTCGGCTCGGCCGCCGTCGCCTCCGCCGCGACGCTCACTTGGGATCCCAACGGCGCCACCGCGGGCACCGGCGGCGCGGGCACCTGGGGCACGACGTCTTGGACCTCCGATGGCACGACGTTCGTGGGATGGACGAGCTCGGCGGACATCGCCGTGCTGGGCGGCACCGCCGGCACCATCACCGTCGGCGGGGCGACGACGGTCGCCGGTCTCACCGTCAACACCACGGGTTACACGCTCTCCCAGACCACGGGCGAGCTGACGATGAATGGCACGCTGGCGCTGGGCGGCTCCACCCTCAACCTTAGCGGCGCGGGCAACTTCCGCCTGGCCGGCTCCGGTTCGGCGGGCGCGGGCGCGCTCAGCTACTCGGCCAGCACCACCGCCAGCCGATTCTACGCGCGCGGCACCTACCTGCATTCCGGCGACACCACCATCGGCGGCTCGGGGCGCCTCGAGATCTCCGGCGGCGCGTTCACCCTCACGAACTCGGTCCTCAACCTCACCTCCACCAACTCCGAGGGCATCGACATCTGGAGCGGCATGCTGACGGTCCGCGGCCTCAAGGGCACGGGCACGATCGCCGCCAACGGCTCCAACGGCGCCGCCTTCTCGGGCACCGCGCTGACCATCACGACCCAGTCCGGCGACGCCAACTCCTACTCCGGCGTGATCAAGAACGGCTCCTGGAACAGCGGCGCCGTCCTCGGGCTCGTCGTCGGCGG
>CAIPVK010000073.1 GCA_903868455.1 uncultured Opitutia bacterium | reverse complement strand
GACAACCCCGGGCGCGACATCACCACGACCGGCGGGCGCTACAAGGCCTGGGCGCCGGTCTTCCTGCGCGAGGACGAGATGGGCCAGGCGCTCAAGGACCCGCTGACGCTCCCCAACTTCAACCTCGAGGCGCCCTTCAACCGGCCGCGACGCCTCGTCGGCCCGCTCTGGCACCTGGTGCGCGACTACTACCGGCTCTACAAGGAGCTCGACTGGGTCTCGGGCTCGCCCCGCCTCGACGCGCGCGCCTTCTACCCCAACGTCGACCACTACGTCCGCGGCGGCTACCGCCCCAACCCCTCGGTCGACCCCTTCAGCCGCTACGACCTCGAGAACGCCTACTGGTCGAACGGCGGCGCCGCCGGCGACGCGCAGAACGGCTTCGGCGACACGCCGGATCCCATGGGCGTGCTGAACGGGACCAAGGCCTTCCTCTACCAGCCGCGGGCGGCGCGCGGCGCCTACATGCCGACCCTGCACCGCCTCTCGCTGGTGATGTCCTTCAAGCGCGTGGCCGACGGCTCGGACTACCGGCTCAAGCTGTTCTGCACGCCCGTCATCGCCCTGCACAACCCGTACAACGTCGCCTTGCGCCTGCGCGCGCCGTCCAACGAGACCGACGCGCGCACCCTCGGCCACGCCGCGCGCCTGAGCTTCTCCGGCTTCTACGACCTGAAGGTCCTGCTCAAGACGCACGCCGGCAACGACCCGCTCAACCCGACGATGGAGACGCGCGGCACGCGCCTCGATTACGCCTTCGGCATCCGCGCCGGCTCGACCAACGTCAACGACGAGAACTTCAGCGCGCTGATTCCCGAGATCACGCTCGCCCCCGGCGAGACCGTGGTGCTCTCGTCCAAGGACTCGCTCTCCTCGACCGACATCGCGGGCGCGTCGGGCAACCTGCTCCGCCTCACGCCCGGCTTCTACATCACGGGCGGCTTCCACACCGACCTCGTCACCTACGCGCTCTCGAGCGCCGGCAACCCCAACCACGGCACCACCGCGCAGAACTCCAAGTTCCTCGCGCCGGGCAGGAGCGCGGCCCTGCCCAACGGCGACACCATCGAGACCTGGTTCAACGCCGAGGACATGTACTGGCGCCACTGGCTCTACCTGAGCTCCTTCCGGCGCCAGAGCCGGGCCGGCGACGCGGTGGGCGACCTGCCGTCCTCGCTCCACGAGGTGCTGGGCGCCCGCAAGTCGTCCTCGCGCGCCAGCCTCGCGACGATGGTCAACCTCGGCAACTTCAACGCCGACGGGAACCTCTTCTTCGGCGACCCGGGATCCCAGTCCCTCCCCGTCACGATCGGCCCGATGGCGAACATCCGCGACTTCGCCGAGCCGGGGAAGCCGCCGAGCGTCATCGGCGTGATCGACTCCCAGATGCGCGTCGCCGACACCGCGCGCCGCACGAGCTACAACCGCGCCGTGCTCAGCTGGTCGGCGGCCCAGGCCAACCCCACGCCCGCCGCCCACCCCAACTGGGTCTACTGCAACCCCCTCTCGCAGACCAACGGCTCGCCGGGGCACAAGTTCGTCGACGGCAGCGGCACGACCCTCGCCGAGATGTCGACCTCGATCGGCAACCCCAACCTGCGGACCCAGTTCTTCAGCGGCGACGAGCTCGGGCTCAACGGCGCGAACCTCTCCTGGAGCGGGCTCCTGCAGACCGACGCCGGCTCGGCCGACGGCCGGGGCGGCTTCGGCGGCGCCTCGCACGGCCCCGGCGGCAGCACCTCGGTGACGCACGTCGACGTGCCGATGACGCCGCCCGTCTCGCTCGGCCAGCTGATGCACGCCAACGTGAGCGTCTGGGCCTGGTCGCCCTACCACACCGTCGGCAACTCCTTCGCCAACGTCGGCGTGCCGAAGGACAAGGCCTGGGTGCACAGCATCGACCCGAATCCCACCTCGCGACGCGGCGGGCACACCATGCCCGACATGGCGTACCTGATGAACCACGCGCTGTGGGACAGCTTCTATTTCTCCGGCGCGGCGCCCCGCCTCAAGGCCTCCGGACGCAGCGGCGCCTACGCGAGCGTCCGCCTCAGCACGACGCAGGAGATCCTCGACGCCTTCGCGGACGGCACGGGGACGCTCGCCAACCCGAGGCTCCGCCTCCATCGGCCCGCCGGCCAGCCCGCGCCCGACACCGTCTTCGCCGCCACCGGCTTCCACACGCCGACCGCCGCCGGCCAGGCGCCCAACGGCCACCGCCGCCTCGCCTCCTTCCTGCTCAACGACGGCGCGTTCAACGTGAACTCGACCTCGGTCGAGGCCTGGACCGGCCTGCTCGCCTCCGTGCGCTCGATCGGCCTCGGCTCGGCCGCGGCGGGGTCGGACGGCTACCGCTTCCCCCGCGTCATCGGCACGGCGAGCCAGCAGGCGGCCGCGCGCAACCTGACGGCCGCCTCCTACTGGAACGGCTTCGTCAGCCTCACCGAGGCCCAGCTCCGCGCCCTCGCCCAGGGCATCGTCGACGAGATCAAGGCCCGCGCGCGCTTCCACCAGCGCACCGAGCGCGACCAGGAATACCCGCCCGCGACGCCGCCCGGCGCCTCCGGCCCGCGGCGCTTCCGCGGCTTCCCCGCCGCGCTCGAGCCGGGCACGCCCTTCCTCGGCCTGACCGAGTTCGTCAACCGCTACCTCGGGCCGACCAAGCAGGCCGGCGCCCACATCGGGCGCTCGCTCTACCAAATCCGCAGCGACGCCGCCGAGACGCCGAGCACGCTCTCCGCCGCGGCGAAGAAGTACTTCTGGACCTTCGGCTCGGGCACGCTCGAGTCGGCCATCGGCCGGGCCGACAAGGCGCTCGGCTCCAACGCCATCGCCGCCGCTCCGACCGGCGCCGCCGGCATCGTCGCCGCCGTCTCGCACAACTGGACCTACGTCACGCCCGGTCTGGCCTCTGGTGGCCAGGGTAGCCGCACGGGGATGCCCATCGGCTACTTCCTCCGGAACGTCGAGATCCCCGCGCCGGACGCGACCGACACCTACAGCGCGACGTCCGCCAACCGCGCGCACAACGGCCTCGGAGCGCCGGGCTGCCTCTTCCAGGCCGACCTGCTCCAGGCGCTCGGACCCGCGCTCGCGAGCCGCTCGGACACCTTCGTCATCCGCGCCGCAGGCGACGGCGCCACGCTGGCCGAGGCCGGGTCCCGGCCGACCACCGCCGTCCTCGAGCTCGTGGTCCAGCGCGTGCCCGACTTCATCGACCCGCGCAACGCGCCGGAGACCCGCCTGACCGACCCCAACCTGCTCGCGGTCAACCGCGCGCTCGGACGCCGCTTTAAGGTCGTCTCCGCGCGCTGGCTTGCGCCCGACCAGATTTGAGCGACAACCCCCTCACCCCACCATGCAAGCCCTGACCGCCGAGGCCGTCCGCAAGGTCTTCCCCGCCGAGCCCGCCCCCCATGTCGCCCTCGACGGCATCGACCTGCGCGTCGAGGCCGGCGAGCTCTTCTTCCTGCTCGGCGCCTCGGGCTGCGGCAAGACGACGTTGCTGCGCTGCATCGCGGGGCTGGAGACGCCCACCTCGGGAGCCATCCGCTTCGGCGACCGCGACGTCACCCGCCTGCCCCCGCACCTGCGCGAGGCCGCGATGGTCTTCCAGAGCTACGCGCTGTGGCCCCACCTGACGGTGGAGCAGAACGTCGCCTTCGGCCTCGAGGAGCGAAAGGTGCCCGCCGCGGAGATCCGCCGCCGGGTGGCCGAGGCGCTGGAGGGCGTCCGCATGTCGGCGCTGGCAGGCCGCGGCATTGACCAGCTCTCCGGCGGCCAGCAGCAGCGCGTGGCCCTGGCGCGCGCCCTCGTGGTGCGCCCGCGCGTGCTCCTGCTCGACGAGCCCCTCTCCAACCTCGACGCCCAGCTGCGCGTCGAGATGCGCCGCGAGATCCGCCGCATCGTCAAGGCCAACGGCCTGACCGCCATCTACGTCACGCACGACCAGGAGGAGGCCCTCGCCATGGCCGACCGCATGGCGGTGCTCCACCGCGGGCGACTCGCCCAGGTGGGCACGCCAGAGCAGGTCTACCGCCGGCCCGACAACGCGCACGTCGCCCGCTTCATCGGCGAGACGAACCTCGTGGCCGGCGTGGCCGAGGCCGGCGGACTCGCCGTGCGCACGGCCGCGGGCGTCCTCGCCGTCTCGCCCGGCGCCGCCGGCTGGCGACCCGCCGCCGGCGAAGCGGCCCAGGTGTCCGTCCGCCCCGAAGGGTGGAGGGTCGTTGCGCCCGACGCGCCTGGCGCGGTGCGCGGCAAGATCCTCGACCAGGTCTACCTCGGCCAGCGCGCCCAGCTGACCGTCGCCACCGCGCTCGGCGAGCTCCAGGTGCTGCGCCTCAACCCCGAGGGCCCCGCGGCCGTCGGGAGCGAGGTCGGCCTCGCGGCCGACGCCGCCGACGCCGTCGTCCTGCCCGCCGCATGACCCAGGGACGCGCCATCCTCGGCGTCGCCGGGCTGCTCGCCCTGCTCGTCGCCCTTCCCCTCGCGCTGCGCGAGGACACCACCCAGCTGCCTGCGGGCGGCGCGCGCCGCCTCGTCATCCTGACACCGCACGGCGAGTCCATCCGCCGGGAGTTCGCCGAGGCCTTCGCCCGCGACTGGCAGGCCCGCAAGGGCGAGGCCGTCTACGTCGACTGGCGCTCGCCGGGCGGGACCTCCGAGATCCGCATGGTGCTCGACGCTGGCTACAAGGCGGCCGAGGAGGAGGGCCGGGCGGGCGTCGGCATCGACCTGCTCTTCGGAGGCGGCGCGCCCGACTTCGAGGCGCAGGACAAGCTCGGGCGGCTCCAGCGCCTGCGCGCGCTCGACGAGCGCCCCGAGTGGTTCACCCCGGGCGGGCCCATCCCCGCGACCTTCACCGGCGAGCGCTACGTCGCCGAGAAGGGCACCTGGGTCGCGACCTGCGTCTCCCTCTTCGGCATCTGCCACAACCCCGGCCGCTGGAACGCGCTCGGGCTGCCCGAGCCCCGCGGCTGGCGCGACCTCACCCACCCCTCGCTCCGCGGCGGCCTCGCCCTCGCCGACCCGACGAAGAGCGGCTCGGTGGCGCGCGCCTTCGAGCTCCTCGTGCAGGCCGAGATGCAGGCCGCCCTCGCCGATCCCGCCCTCGCCCACCTGCCCGAGCGCGAGCGCCTCGCCCGTGGCTGGGCCGAGGGGCTGCGCCTCATCCAGCGCCTCGCCGCCAACGCGCGCTACTTCACGGACAACGCGGGCAAGATTCCCCAAGACGTCGCGCTCGGCAACGCCGTGGCCGGCATGTGCATCGACTTCTACGGCCGCACCTACGCCGACACGGCGAACCGCTCCGGCGACCGCCTAGCCTGGCGCGCGGCCGAGGGCGGCACGACCGTGAGCGGCGACCCGATTGCCGTCCTGCGCGGCGCGCCCGAGCCCGAGCTCGCGCACGCGTTCGTCGCCTTCACGCTGAGCCCGGAAGGCCAGCGCCTCTGGCACGCCGAGCCCGGGACGCCGGGAGGCCCGCGCTGGCGCGTCCTGCACCGCCCGCCCGTGCGCCGCGACGCGTATGTCGGCGACCTCGGCCCCGCCGCGCGCGACAACCCCTACGCGATGGGCTCGGCCCTGACCTACCGGCCGGAGCTGACGGCCGCCGCCTTCGGCTCGCTGCGCCGCATGGTGCGCGTCCTCTGCATCGACACCCACGAGGAGCTCGTCGCCGCGTGGGAGGAGGTCGTCGCCGCCGGACTGCCCGCCGACGCGATGGCGGCGATGGCGGACGTCTCCACCCTGCCCTACCGCGACGGCGGCAAGGGCGACCCCGCCCTCGATTCCCGCGACCCGCTGGTCGTCGCCGCGCGCATGCGCGAGCTGGCCGACGGCTTCCGGGCCAACTACCGCCGCGCGGCCGAGCTCGCCCGCGCCCGCCGCGCCCAGCGCTGAGACCATGGACCGCCGCACCGCCTGGATTCTCCTCGTCGCCGTCTCGGCCTGCATGGCCGCCGGCTTCGTCTACCCCGCCGTCTCCGTCCTCCAGGAGGCCTTCCGCGCGCCGGGCGGCGGGATGACGCTCGACTACGTGGGGGCTATCCTCGGCGACCCCGTCTACCGCGAAGGCCTGCTCAACTCCCTCCTCATCGGCGCGGCGACGACCGCCGCCGCCACCTGCGTCGCCCTGCCGCTCGCGGTCCTCAACCACCGCCACGCCTTCCCTCTCCGCCGCCTGCTCGCGCCCGCCCTGCTCGCCCCGATGATCCTGCCGCCCTTCGTCGGCGCCGTCGGGGTGAAGCACCTACTCG
>CAIPVK010000072.1 GCA_903868455.1 uncultured Opitutia bacterium | reverse complement strand
GCCAAGCAAAAGGACCCGGCCGAGGCCGGGTCCGTCGCGGGGCGCTGAGGCGCGCTCACTCGCCCATGCCCATGCGGTCGGTGACCGCGGGCGTGCCGTCGGGGCGGTGGTAGTTGACCTTCAGCGCGTCGAGGCGCCCGAGATGGGTGCCGAGGCGGCGCTGGAAATCGTCCCAGCTCTTGCCCTCCTTGGGCGACCAGACGACCTCGGCGAGCGCGCAGGCGCGGGGGAAGGCCATGTACTCGACCTTGTTCCAGCCGTAGAGGTACTCGGACCACAGCTGGGCCTGGGCGCCGAGCACGAGCTTGGCCTCCTGGGGCGTGAAGTTGCCCGGGATGGGCTCGAACGAGTAGACCTTGTCGATCGGCAGGTGGCCGCCGATGACGCCGTACTGCGGGCCCTGGCCGCGATTGCCCGGGGAGTAGTCGAAGTAGGTGTGCGAGGTCGGGGCCATGACGATGCTGTTGCCGTTCTCGACCGCGTGCTTGGCCCACTTCCAGTCGCGCCAGACCATCATGGTGGCGGTCTTGGAGAGGCCGCCCTCCTGGATCTCGTCCCAGCCGATGAGCTTCTTGCCGCGGGCGTTGAGCAGCTTCTCGACCCGCTTGATGAAATAGGACTGCAGCTCGTGCTCGTCCTTGAGGCCCTCGCGCTTCATGACGGACTGGGCGAACTTGGACTTCTTCCACTGGTCCTTCGGCGCCTCGTCGCCGCCGATGTGGAAGAAGGGCGAGGGGAAGATGGGCGTCAGCTCGGCGAAGATGTCGTCGAGGAAGCGGAAGGTCTCCTCCTTGGGGGCGAAGATGTAGGGGTGGACGCCCCACTGGCTCTTCACCTTGGGCGCGTAGCCGGGGATGTCGTCGTTGCCGAACTGCGGGTAGGCGGCGATGGCCGCGGCGGCGTGGCCGGGCATCTCGATCTCGGGGACGACGTGGATGTGGCGGGCCTTGGCGTAGGCCACGATCTCGCGGAGGTCGTCCTGGGTGTGGAACCCGCCGTAGGGCTTCCCGTCGTACTGGTTGCGGTCGTAGGCGACCTCCTTGCCGCCGAGGACGTGGGACTCGGCGCGGACGGAGCCGACGGTGGTGAGTTTGGGCCACTTCTTGATCTCCACGCGCCAGCCCTGGTCCTCGGTGAGGTGCCAGTGGAAGACGTTGAGCTTGTGCATCGCCATCAGGTCGAGGAAGCGCTTCACCTTCTCCTTGCCGAAGAAGTGGCGGCCCTCGTCGAGCATCATGCCGCGCCAGGCGAATCGGGGCTTGTCCATGATGACGCCGGGGGCGAGGTAGCGCTTGCCGTCGTTGCCCGCGTAGGCGGCCTGGAGCAGCGTCTGGTAGGCGTAGAAGGCGCCGGCGGCGGTCCGGGCGGAGATGACGATCGGCTGGCCGGGGAGGGTCTCGATGACGTAGCCCTCGTCGCCGGTCTCGAACCCCTTCACGGGGGCGTCGACCTTGACCAGCCGGATGACCGTGGCGCCGCCGGGGGCGGCGAAGGCCGAGCGGATGAGCCCGGCCTCGGCCTTGAACGCCTCGGGGGCCTCGACCCTGGAGACGGTCAGGACGGTCGCGGGCGCGTCCATGAGCGGCGCGACCGTGACGGGTCGGGGGATGATGTCGCCGGCGGCGGCGACGGCGGCGAGGGCGGCGAGGACGAGCGTGAGGGGACGCAGGAGGGCGGTGCGCATGGTCCCATTGGAAGGCGGAGCCGCCCGGATTCCAACCGAAAGCGTCGCCTTGCGGGCGGATTTTTCCGCGGCAGGATGGGAACCATGTCGGCCTCGCGCTGTCTCATCGCCCTCCTCCTTGGCCTTGTGCTGGCGGGCATCCTCGTCCCCTGGATGATCTGGGGCGAGACCTTCGACGCGGCCTTGGATCCCTCCGGCTTGGCCCGCCTCCTCGGCGAGTCGCCCCTCCGGGTGGCGGCGGTAGGCGTCGGCCTGATCGTGGCCGACGTCCTCCTGCCCGTGCCGGCGACCCCGGTGATGTCGGCGCTCGGGCTCGCGCTCGGCCCCTGGCTCGGCGGCGCGGTCGCGGCCGCCGGCTCCTTCCTCGCCGGATGCCTGGCCTACGCGCTGGCCCGCTTCGTCGGGCGCGGTCCCGCCGCATGGGTGGCGGGCGAGGGGCTCGCCGAGCTGGAGGCCCGCTTCCGTTCGGGCGGCGGCTGGATGGTCGCGCTCTCGCGCTGGACGCCCGTCCTGCCCGAGGCGGTCGCGGCGCTGGCCGGCGTCACGCGCATGCCCTTCGGCCGGTTCGCCGCCGCGCTCGCCTGCGGCTCGCTCCCGCTCGGCCTCGCCTTCGCCTGGGTGGGGCACCTCGGTCACCGCTCGCCCGTCCTCGCGCTCGTCCTGAGCGCGGCGCTGCCCGCGCTGCTCTGGCTCACGCTGGGTCGGGCGGGCCCTGGCTCGTGTCGTTGCGACCCGTCCAGAAGTTGAGCTTGTTGAGGCGGCGGTAGAGCATGTTGAGCGTGAACTTGAGGTGGTTGAACCTCGGTCCCGGCAGGTGCGTGCCCGGGCGCAGGTAGACATCCCTCCGGACCTCGATCATCACGGTGAAGAAGCCCTTGCAGGGCGCCATCTGGGAATGGAGGCTGTGGTTCCAGGCCACGTTGCGCTGGGGTTCGCGGCGGATGACGTTGGGGACCATCGCGCCGCCGAAGGGTTGGTTGAGCGCGACGGTGTAGCCCGAGTCGACGAAGTGGCGCTCCACCACCCGCTCGACGCCCCGGCTCCACTCGCGGTCCGTCCCGATGCAGATTTCCGGACGCGCGGCGCCCTCGAGCTCGGTCGGAAGCCGTTCCCGGGGGTAGCTGTGGGCGTCGACCAGGACGCAGGAGGTGGATTCCCTGCGGATGGCGGCGACGACCTGGTCCAGCCGGGCGTGGTGGGGATCGTACCAGGTCCGGAGGAG
>CAIPVK010000071.1 GCA_903868455.1 uncultured Opitutia bacterium | reverse complement strand
CGGGGCGCGGCGCGGCCGTACTTGGTCGTCTTCATGACCGACGACCAGGGCTGGACCGACACCTCGATCGACCGCGGGCTGTCCAAGGCCCCGGGCCTCAACGACCATTACCGGACGCCCGCCCTCGAGCGCCTGGCCCGCGAGGGCGCGCGCTTCTCCCAGGCCTACGCGACGCCGGTCTGCACCCCGAGCCGCGTGAGCCTGCTCACCGGGCTCGGGCCGGCCCGGCACGGCGTCACGAACTGGACCCTGCACCCGGGCAAGGACCTCGGCGTCCGCACCAAGACCCTCGCCCTGCCCGATTGGAACTGCGACGGGCTCCAGCCGCCGGGCGCGGGCGCCAAGCGGGGCTTCGAGACCGCCGACACCCTGCCCTTCCTGCTGCGCGCGGCGGGCTACCGGACGATCCATATCGGCAAGGCGCACCTCGGGGCGACGGGCACGCCGGGCGCCGATCCCCTCCGCCTGGGATTCGATGTCAACGTCGCAGGCGGCCCCGCGGGCCAACCCGGGAGCTTCCTGGGGAAGCGCAACTTCTCCCAAGGAGGGGCGGGCAAGACCCTCTGGGATGTCCGCGACCTCGACGAGTATCACGGGAAGGACATCACCGTGACGCAGGCGCTGACCGACAAGGCCGTCGCCGAGATCGAGCGGGCGAAGGCCGACGGGAAACCCTTCCTGCTGCACCTAGGCCACTTCGGGGTGCACACGCCGATCGAGCCGGCGGCCGAGTTCTCCAAGGACTACGAGGGCACGCGGTTCGTGCGGAAGGAGCGCGACTACGCGACGATGGTGGCGGATGTCGACAAGAGCCTGGGGCGGATCCTCGACGCCCTCGACCGACTCGGGCTGGCCGACGACACGGTGGTGGTCTTCCTCTCCGACAACGGGGGCTTCGCCCAGCGGGTCGGCGGCTACCAACCGCGCAACGCCCCGCTCCGGAGCGGCAAGGGTTCGGCCTACGAGGGCGGGCTGCGCACGCCGATGGTCATCCGCTGGCCGGGCGTCGCCCGCCCGGGCTCGCTCGTCGGCGGCGTCGCCAGCATCGTCGACCTCATGCCGACCCTCGTGGCGGCGGCGGGCGGACGCGTGCCGCAGGGACTCGACGGGCGCGACCTCCGCCCGCTGCTGCGGGGCGAGCCGGCACCCGCGCGCCGGCTCGTCTGGTATTACCCGCACGTCTGGGGGAACCAGGGGCCGGGCATCGAGCCGCACGCGGCCGTGCGCGAGGGCGACCTGAAGGCGGTGCATTTCTTCGAGGGCGGGCGGACGGAGCTCTACGACCTGGCGCGGGATCCGGGCGAGGCGCGCGACCTCGCGGGCGAGCGGCCGGAGGAGGCGACTCGGCTGCGGGACGAGCTGCTGCGCGCGATCCGGGAATCCGGTCGCGAGCTGCCGCGCCCGCTCTGAGAACAAGGCGGCCGGGCGTCGCCGCCCGGCCGCGTGACCGACGCGAGGGCCCGGACGCTCAGTCGCCCACGCCCTGGTGGCGGCGGACCTTGTCCATCCGGTGCCGCCGGCGCAGCGAGCGGTCGAGCTTGTCCATCAGCAGGTCGATGGACTTGTAGAGGTCCTCGCTCTCGACCCGGACCACGATGTCGGGACCGGCCACCTCGATGCGCGCCTGGGCGGCGTACTCCGAGGCGTGGTCGCGGGCGCGGCCGTGGACGAGCTCGAACGCCACGCGGAGGATGCGCGGGTTGTG
>CAIPVK010000070.1 GCA_903868455.1 uncultured Opitutia bacterium | reverse complement strand
CGGAACTTGGCCTGGAGGCGCTCGCGGACGACCGAGGCGAGGCCCGCGTGGGCGACCTTGCCGACGATCTCCTCGAGGAAGCCGAAGGCGAGCAGCTCCTGCGCGGCCTCGAGCGGGATGCCGCGGGCGCGCAGGTAGAAGAGCTCGGCGGGGTCGATCTGTCCCGTGGTGGCGCCGTGCGAGCATTTCACGTCGTTGGCCTCGATCTCGAGGCCGGGCAGCGAGTTCGCCTCCGCCTCGGGGGAGAGCAGGAGGTTGCGGTTCGTCTGGTAGGCGTCCGTCTTCTGGGCGTCGGGCGCGACCTTGATCAGTCCCGAGAAGATGGTGCGGGCCTTGCCGAGCAGGGCGTTCTTGAAGAGCAGGTCGGAGGTCGCGGAGCCGGCCTGGTGCACCTGCAGGGTGCGCTGGTCGAACTCCTGCTCGCCGTCGGCCACGCCGATGCCGTAGAGGCGGACGTCCGCCCCGGTGCCCTCGATGCGCACGACGTTCTCGAGCCGGGCGCGGCGAGAGCCGAGCGAGGCGTTCACCGAGGTGATGCGCGCGTCGCGCTCGCCCGTCGTGGTGTCGACCTGGAAGGACTGCGCCGCGCGGCCCCAGTCCTGCACGGAGAGGCGGTGGACGGACGCGTTCGGGCCGGCATGGACGTCGGCCGCGGAGACGCTCAGGCTGCGCCCGGCGGCGTCGGCCCCGAGGAGGAAGTCGGCCACCGAGGCCTCGGCGCCTTCCTCCGCCACCACCAGGCTGTGGGGGAAGATCGCGGCGCCGTCGGCGCTCGCCCAGTGGACGGCCACGAAGGGCGCGGCCACGGCCACGCCCTTCGGGACGTGCAGCACGGTGCCGGAGCGGAGCCAGGCCTTGTGCAGCGCGAGGAAGCGGGCGCCGCCGAGGGCGGCGGGGTGGCGCAACAGGCGGGCCTGCAGCAGGGCGGGGCGGTGGCGCACGGCGTCCTCGAGGGCCTCGAAGACGACGCCCTTGGCGGCCAGCTCCGGAGGGAGCGAGGGGCGGAGCACGCAGTGGCCGTCGACGAAGACGGCGAGGGCCGCGGCGTCGGGCACGAGCTCGGCGGCCCGGCGGACCAGGCGGTCGACCGTCGCGTCGTCGGGCGCCGGGGCCGGCGCGAAGCCGTCCAGCGAGAGCGAGCGCGTGTCGGAGAAGCGCCAGGCCTCGTCCCCGAGGCGGGGCATGGGCAGGGCGCGCGCGGCCTCGAGGCCCTCGCGCCGGAGGGCGGCGAGCCAGGCCGGGGCGGCGGCGTCGGGGGCGGGGGCGAGCACGGCGGGAAGGGGGGCGGCGGGGGCGGTCGTCATGGCGGTTCAGCCCACGGAGCCCTCCATCTCGAGCTCGATCAGGCGCTTCAGCTCGACCGAGTACTCCATGGGGAACTCCTTCACGAGGTCGTTGACGAAGCCGTTCACGGCGAGGGACATCGCCTCGCCCTCCGAGAGGCCGCGCTGCATCATGTAGAAGATCTGCTCGGCCGAGACCTTGGAGACGCTGGCCTCGTGCTGCACGCTGTTGCGGCTCCCTCGCACGGTGATGGCCGGGTAGGTGTCCGTCCGGCTGTTCGCGTTGATGAGCAGGGCGTCGCACTCCGTGTTGTTGCGGCAGTTGCGGAGCGTGCGCGGGATGTGGACCTGGCCGCGGTAGGTCGCGCGGCCCTCGCCCACTGAGATGGACTTCGAGATGATGTTGGAGGTCGTGTCGTCGGCCGCGTGGATCATCTTGGCGCCGGTGTCCTGGTGCTGGCCGTCGGAGGCGAGGGCGATGGAGAGCACCTCGCCGCGGGCCCGCCTGCCGCGGAGCACGACGCCGGGATACTTCATGGTCAGGCGCGAGCCGATGTTGCAGTCGATCCAGCGCACCTCGGCGTCCTCCTCGGCCAGCCCGCGCTTGGTCACGAGGTTGAAGACGTTGTTCGACCAGTTCTGGACGGTGATGTACTGGATCTTGGCGCCCTTGAGGGCGACCAGCTCGACCACCGCGGAGTGCAGGGTGGCGGTCTCGAACTTGGGGGCGGTGCAGCCCTCCATGTAGGTGACCTCCGCGCCCTCGTCGGCGATGATGAGGGTGCGCTCGAACTGGCCGAAGTTCTCGGCGTTGATGCGGAAGTAGGCCTGGAGGGGTTGGCGCACCTTCACGCCCTTGGGCACGTAGATGAAGGAGCCGCCCGAGAAGACCGCGGAGTTGAGGGCGGCGAACTTGTTGTCGGAGGCCGGGATGACCTTGCCGAACCAGCGGCGGAAGACCTCGGCGTGCTCGCGCAGGCCCTCGGTGGGCCCGACGAAGATCACGCCCTGCTTCTCGAGGTCCGCCTTCATGTTGGAGTAGGCGGCCTCGGAGTCGAACTGGGCCTCGACGCCGGCGAGGAACTTGCGCTCGGACTCGGGGATGCCCAGGCGCTCGAAGGTGGCCTTGACGTCGTCGGGGACCTCCTCCCACGTGCGCGAGGGCTTCTGGCCCTTGGCGAGGTAGTAGCGGATATCCTCGAAGCGGATGGCCTCGAGGTCCTTGGTCGCCCAGTGGGTGGGCAGGGGGAGGGACTCGAAGATGCGGAGGGCCTTGTGGCGGAACTCGCGGACCCACTCGTCCTCGCCCTTGACCTTGGCGATGTAGTCGAGGGTCGCGGGGGTGAGGCCGACGCCCGCGTCGTAGGCGTAGTCCTCCTTGTAACGGAAGTTGCCCTTCTCGCGGTCGACGTCGATCGCGGCCTGCTGGGCGTCGGTCTCGGTGGCGGGGTCGCTCATGGTCGTCAGGCCTTGGCCAGCTCCTTCTGGACCCAGTCGTAGCCCTTGGCCTCGAGCTCGAGGGCGAGCTCCTTGCCGCCGGTGTGGACGATGCGCCCGTCGTACATGATGTGCACCTTGTCGGGCACGATGT
>CAIPVK010000069.1 GCA_903868455.1 uncultured Opitutia bacterium | reverse complement strand
GCGCCCGCGCCGCCCGAGGCCGTGCGCCGCTGCCTGCTCACGGGCCTCGGCGACCGCATCGCCGTCCGGCTCGACCACGGGACGCTGCGCTGCGCGGTCGTGCACGGCCGCCGCGGCGAGCTCCGGCGCGAGACCTCCGTGCGCGAGGCGCGCCTGCTCGTCGCCGCCGAGATGGAGGAGGTCGCGGTGCGCGGGGAGGTGACGACCCTCCTCTCCCTCGCCACGGCGGTGGAGGAGGCCTGGCTGCGCGAGCTCTTCCCCGGCGACTTCTCCGAGGTGTCCGCCGCGCGCTACGACCCGGCCCAGCGCCGCGTCGTCACCCGGGTCGAGCGCCGCTTCCGCGACCTCGTCCTCGAGTCGCGCGAGCGCGACGACGCGCCCTCGGACGCCGCCAGCCGCCTGCTCGCCGACGAGGTCCTCGCCGGCCGGCTCGGGCTGGAGCGCTGGGACGCCGCGGTCGACGCGTGGATCCGCCGCGCCAACTTCCTCTCCCGCCACGCGCCCGAGCTGGGCATCCCGCCCTTCGACGCCGAGGCGCGCCGCATGGTCGTGGAGGAGCTCTGCGCGGGCGCGACCGCCTACCGCGACATCCGCGACCGCCCCGTCATGCCCGCGGTCCGCGGCTGGCTCACGCACGAGCAGGCGCTCGCCCTCGAGGACCTCTGCCCGGAGCGGATCGACCTGCCGCGCAAGAAGCATCCCGCCCGCATCGAGTACACCGACGACGGCGAGGCCGTGATCGAGGCCACCGTGCAGGAGCTCTACGATTGCCCGGGCGCGCGCCTGCGCGTCTGCCGCGGCAAGGTCCCGCTCGTCGTCTGCATCCAGTCCCCCGCGCGCCGCACCCAGCAGCGCACGACCGACCTCGACGCCTTCTGGAGGGGGTCGTACGAGCTCGTGAAGAAGGAGCTCCGCGGCCGCTACCCGCGGCACGAATGGCGATGAGCCCCCTCGACCCCCGCCGGCCCTGGGCCGACATCCCCCTGCACGTGGTCGACTTCGAGGGGAGCCGCCGCACGGGCGTCGTCGAGTACGGCGTCGCGACCCTCCTCGGCGGGCGCGTCGTCGGCCTGCGCACCGCCGCCTGCGCCCCGCTCGCGCCGGTCCCCGGCGCGGAGACCCGCTGCCACGGCCTGGCCGACGCCGACCTCGCCGGCCGCCGCCCGTTCTCGGCCGAGTGGGACCTCTTCAACGAGCTCCGCGGCTCCGGGCTGCTCGCCTCCCACCAGGCCTCGGTCGAGGCCGGCCTCCTCGCCGCCACCTGGCCGCATCCCGCGGCCGTTCCCGCCGTCTCCGAGACCGGGGTGGCCGAGGCGAGCTGGGGTCCCTGGGTCGATTCCCTCGCGCTCGCCCGCGCCCGCCTGCCGGGTCTCCCCGACCACGCCCTCGGCTCGGTCATCCGCGCGCTGGGACTCGGCCCCGAGCTCGACGCGCTCGCCGCCGAGCTCTGCCCGGAGGGCCGCCGCCGGCCCCACTGCGCCGGCTTCGACGCCCTGGCCGCGGCCTTGGTGGTCCGCCGCCTGGCGCCGCCCGCCGCCCGCCTCGCCGAGCTCCTGGCGCTCGGCTCCCCCCGCGGGGCCGAGGGCGCGCAGGGCGAGCTGCCGCTCTGAGCGTTTTGCGCTTTCCCTGCGAGGGGCGGCGGCGTTTGGATGGCGCTCCCATGTCCTCCCGCGCTCCCATCCGAGTGGCCGTCACCGGCGCCGCCGGCAACATCGGCTACGCCGCCATCTTCCGCCTCGCCTCCGGCGCGGTCTTCGGCCCCGACCAGCCGGTCGCGCTCAACCTGATCGAGGTCGGACCCGGCCTCGACGCGCTCGCGGGCGTGCGCATGGAGCTGGAGGACGCCGCGTTCCCGCTGCTCGCGGACGTCGTCACGACCGGCGACCTCGACGAGGGCTTCCGCGGCGCCGACTGGTGCCTGCTCATCGGCGCCGTGCCCCGCAAGGCCGGCATGGAGCGCAAGGACCTGCTCGGCATCAACGGCAAGATCTTCGTCGGCCAGGGCCAGGCCATCGCCCGCTCGGCCAAGCCGACCGTCCGCGTGCTCGTCGTCGGCAACCCCTGCAACACCAACGCCCTCATCGCGCTCCGCGCCGGCGGCCTCGGCGAGGACCGCGTCTTCGCCATGACCCGGCTCGACGAGAACCGCGCCAAGGCGATGCTCGCGGCGAAGGCCGGCGTCCACGTCTCGGCCGTGCGCAACGTCGGCATCTGGGGCAACCACTCCGCCACCCAGTTCCCCGACTTCGCCAACGCGACCGTCGGCGGCAAGCCCGCCACCCAGGCGATCGCCGACCACGCCTGGCTGCGCGAGACCTTCATCCCCGCCGTGCAGCAGCGCGGCGCCGCCGTGATCAAGGCCCGCGGCGCCTCGTCCGCCGCCTCCGCCGCCAACGCCGCGCTCGACACCCTGCGCAGCCTCCATTTCCCGACCCCCGCCGGCGACTGGCACTCCGTCGCCGTGCTCTCCGACGGCTCGTACGGGATCGCCAAGGGCGTGATCTTCGGCTTCCCCGTGCGCACCAAGGCCGACGGCTCGTGGGAGATCGTCCAGGGCCTGACCCTCGACGCCTTCGCCCGCGAGAAGGTCGCGATCACCGAGAAGGAGCTCCTGGAGGAGCGCGCGACGGCCTCCGAGGCGCTCGGCCTGGCGCTCTGACGTGGCCCACGCCGACGCCGCCGCGGGCGACGCGGCCGACCTGCCCCGCGACCTCGCCGCGCTCCTCGCCGGCGAGCCCTCGTTGGTCGCCAACTGCGCCAACGCCGCGTCGCTCCTCTGGCACCGCCTTCCCGGCCTGAACTGGGCGGGCTTCTACCTCCTGCGCGGCGACACGCTCGTGCTCGGTCCGTTCCAGGGGCGGCCCGCTTGCACGCGCATCGGGCCCGGGCGAGGCGTGTGCGGGGCCGCGGCCGCCCGCCGCGCCACGCTCAACGTGCCCGACGTCGGGGCCTTCCCGGGCCATATCGCCTGCGACGCCGCGTCCCGCAGCGAACTCGTCGTCCCCCTCCTGCGCGGCGGCGCGCTGCTCGGCGTGCTCGACCTCGACAGCCCGTTGCCCGCGCGCTTCGACCCCTCGACCGTCGCCGTCGCCGAGGCCGTTGCCCGCTTGGTCGCCGAGGGCTCCTCCGAGTCCTGAGCAGGGCGTTGACCGGCGGCGACGCCGCGGCATCCTGCCGGCATGCCTGCCGGCACCGACCCCTTCGCCCTCGTCGCCGCCCTGTGCCTCTGGGGCGCGCTCGTCTGGGCCCAGCGCCTCGAGCCGGATTGCCCCGCTTGGCTCCGGCGCCGGACCTGGCCCTTCCTCCTCGCGTCGCTTTGGCTCGCGACCACCGGCCCCGGCCCGCTCGCCGCATGGGTCGCCGCCCCCGCGGGCCTGCTGGCCGCGTATCTCCTCGCGCTCGGCCTGCGCCGCTTCCTCGCCGAGGACACCGTCGCCCCGCCTCCGCGCCTGCTGGCGGCGCTCGCCGCGACCGGGCCCTCGGTCGCCGCCGCCGCCTGGGTCTGGTCCCGATATGACCGCAGCTTCGCGGGTTTCCCCGATCCCCTGGCCACGCTGACCACCGTCCATTTCTCGGTAACCTTCGGCGTCCTGCCGCTGGCGATGGCCGCCATCGAGCGCGGCTTGGCGCCGAGCCGCCTCCGTTCCGCG
>CAIPVK010000068.1 GCA_903868455.1 uncultured Opitutia bacterium | reverse complement strand
GGGTAGGGCTGGGTCTCCGACCCGGCCGCGGACGCCTCGGAGAGGCGTCCCTACCCGGGGAAGAATTCAGATGACGGAATTCAAAGTATAGAACGGGAGACAGGCGGTCCGCTCGGCGAGCGAACCCTACCCAAGGCAGATTCTGAGAAGGATCAGGAGGCGAGGAGTCACGGACGCCTCGGAGAGGCGTCCCTACCTTTACCCCATCCCCTTCCCATTTAGCGGGTTAGCAGGCTAGCGGGTTAGCCCCCGTTCTCCCTTCTTCCCTTCCCCCGTAAAACCCTCTATCCCACCCACGTCCCCGCTAGCCTCCGGCCCCCCACTCCCCGCCTCCGATTCTCGCTCCCCACTCCCCGCTAGTCCCCCATTCCCCTAGCCCCCTATCCCCCTTCCTCCCCCTCCCCCCCTTCCCATGTCCGCCCCCGCCAAGGCCCGCTTCGCCCTCGAGTTCGAGAAACCCATCCGCGAGATCGAGGAGAAGATCGCCGCCCTCCGCGCCTCCTCCGAGGGGGCCGGTCTCGACGTCTCCAAGGAGCTCGCCTCGCTGGAGGACAAGCTCGAGACGACCCGCCGCGAGGTCTACGGCAACCTGAGCCCCTGGCAGCGCGTCCAGCTGGCCCGCCACCCCCGCCGCCCCTACTCGCTGGACTACATCCAGCTCCTGTTCGAGGACTTCCAGGAGCTCCACGGCGACCGCCTCTTCATGGACGACGAGTCCACCGTCGGCGGCACCGCGATGTTCGAGGGCAACCCCGTCGTCGTCATCGGCCAGCAGAAGGGCCGCGACACCAAGGAGAACCTCCGCCGCAACTTCGGCTGCCCCAACCCCGAGGGCTACCGCAAGGCCCTGCGCCTGATGAAGCTCGCCGAGCGCTTCGGCATCCCCGTCGTCACCCTCGTCGACACCCCCGGCGCCTTCCCCGGCATCGGCTCGGAGGAGCGCCACGTGGCCGAGGCCATCGCCGTCAACCTCCGCGAGATGAGCCAGCTCCGCGTCCCCATCGTCACCTTCGTCATCGGCGAGGGCGGCTCGGGCGGCGCGCTCGGCATCGCCGTCTCCGACCGCGTCTTCATCCTGGAGAACGCCTACTACTCCGTGATCTCGCCCGAGGGCTGCGCCGCCATCCTGTTCAAGGACCGCGCCCACGCCCCCAAGGCCGCCGAGGCCCTCAAGCTCGACGCGCCCAACCTGGTGAAGCTCGGCGTGGTCGACGGCATCGTCAAGGAGCCCCTGGGCGGCGCCCAGGAGAACCCCGCGGTCACCGCCTCGGCCATGCGCAAGACGCTCCGCGAGTCCCTCGCCGAGCTCGGCAAGCTCAAGGCCGACAAGCTCCTCGCCGCGCGCTACGCCAAGTTCCGCGGGATGGGCGTCGTCGCCTCCTGACCCTCGCCCGCGGGGTAGCGGTAGCGCCCGCCCTCGTAGTTGCGGAGCTCGAGCCAGCCGTCGCGCACGCCCTCGGCGTACGCGGGGTTGAGCGGCACCTTGCCGCCGCCCCCGGGCGCGTCGACCACGAACTGCGGCACGGCGAAGCCCGTGGTGTGCCCGCGCAATGAGCGGATGATCTCCAGCCCGCGCTCGACCGGGACGCGCAGGTGGCCCGAGCCCTCGATGAGGTCGCAGGCGTAGAGGTAATAGGGCCGCACCCGCATCATGAGGAGGCGGTGGACGAGCGAGCGCATGACCGCGGGGTCGTCGTTCACGCCGCGCAGGAGGACGGATTGGTTGCCCAGCGGGACGCCCGCCAGGGCCAGGCGCTCGCAGGCGGCGGCGAGCTCGGCCGTGCACTCCCGCGGGTGGTTGGTGTGGATGTTGAGCCAGACCGGGCCGTGGCGGCGGAAGATGTCGGCCAGCTCGGGCGTGATGCGCTGGGGCAGGAAGACCGGGATGCGCGAGCCGATGCGGACGACCTCGAGGTGGGGGATGGCGCGCAGGCGGCCGAGCAGGTGGTCGAGCTTGGCGTCGGAGAGGAGGAGGGGGTCGCCGCCCGAGAGGAGGACGTCGCGGATCTCGGGGTGGGCGGCGATGTAGGCGAGGCCGGCCTCGAGCTCGGGGTGGAAGTCGTACTGGCGGGCGTTCGAGACGAGGCGGCTGCGCGTGCAGTAGCGGCAGTAGGCCGCGCAGCGGTCGGTGACGAGGAAGAGGACGCGGTCCGGGTAGCGGTGGACGATTCCCGGGACGGGCATGTCGCCGTCCTCGCCCACGGGGTCGGGGGTCTCGCCGGGCGAGACGACGGATTCCTCGATGCGGGGGATGACCTGGCGGCGGACCGGGCAATCGGGGTCGTCCCGGTCGACGAGGTTGAAGAAGTGGGGGGTGATCGCGAGGGCGAGCTTGCCCGGGGCGAAGAGGCAACCGGCGCGTTCCTCGGGGGTGAGGGTCATCCGGGCCTCGAGGTCCCGGAGCGAGGTCAGGCGGTTGCGGAGCTGCCAATGCCAGTCATCCCAGTCCGACTTGGGGACGTCCGACCAGAGGCCTTGGCCGGAGGGCCAGCGGTCGCGTTGGTCGGTCGGCTGCATCGGGGAATCCTAACAGGGCGGGGCGGGGAGGCAAATGGGGAGTGGGGAGTGGGGAGCGAGGAGTGGGGAGCGGGATAGTCGTTTGGCGGTCCTAGCGGTACTGGCGGCGGAGAACTCGCCGCGCTTGTTGCCCTGGCTCTTCCATGCCGCTTCCCAGCCGCTTTTAGCTCCTTCTGGCGCAGCAGCGTCACAGCGGAACAGCGGCTCAGCGGTCCTAGCGGAGGGGCCTTCGGCCTCGGTAGATTATCCTCCGCCTCCTCCGAATCCTCGTCTTCCTCCGTATCCTGCTTGGTTTACGCCTAGTCCTTGACCTCCTCGTCGAGCGAGGGCGGTCGGGGAAAAGTGGCGGGCCCGTAGGGATTCGAACCCCAAACGACTGATCCGTAGTCAGTAGTGATATCCATTTCACCACGGGCCCGTAAAACTGTCAGGGGTTCATCAAGATAAAGCCCGGGGAGGGGGCAAGGAAAAAGCGGAAATGGGGAGCGAGGAGCGTGGAGTGGGGCGCGGGGAAGAAATTCAGCGGTGCTAGCGGTATTAGCGGTGCTAGCGGGCTAGCGGAGGGAGCTGCGCTCCCGGTAGATGATTCCTCCGAATCCTCCGCCTCCTCGTTATCCCTGTCAGCCTCGCCCCAGGTAGGGTCGCGGCTACGTCCGTGACCT
>CAIPVK010000067.1 GCA_903868455.1 uncultured Opitutia bacterium | reverse complement strand
CGACACCGCCCGCGCCTCGCGATCGTCGACATCGCCCTGCCCGGGGCCAACGGCATCGAGCTGATCCGGCGCATCCGGCGCGAGAGCGCGGAGACGCGGATGCTCGTCTTCTCCTCGCTGCGCAACCACCAGGTGGTCCGCGGCATCATGCAGGCGGGCGCCAACGGCTTCGTCGAGAAGACCGAGCCGCTGTCCACCCTGCGCCAGGCGGCGACGGCGGTCCTCTCGGGGCGCAACTGGTTCACCGAGGGCTTCCACCAGCAGCTGGCGGAGTCGCTCGCCCAGCCCACGGGGGAGAACGCCCTGATCTCGCTCACGCCGCGCGAGCGCGAGGTGCTCCTGCTCGTCGCCCAGAGCCACAGCAGCAAGGAGGTCTCGGGCCGGCTCGGCGTGAGCCTCAAGACGGCGGAGAACCACCGCAACAACCTCATGCGCAAGCTGGGGCTGCACGACACCGCGGCCTTGGTCCGCATGGCCATCCGCCACCGCATCGTCGACCCGGAGCTGACATGAGGGGGCAGACGCCAGACGTCGGAGGCCAGAGGAAACACCACTCGCTGTTACGCTGGCACGCTGTTACGCGGGGGGGGATCGAGATGCGCCTCTAATCCCCCCTCACCTTCCTCGCACCTAGGGCCACCTCACCCTCGCCTACCCAACCCATCACGCGGCGAGCTGCGCAGGCGAAAGGCGCGGCAGCGTCACAGCGCCCTCACACCCTCACCGTCCCCAGGCCCTTCGCCCCCGCCGAGCCCGGGGAGCGCCCCAGCACGGCGGCGAACTCCGGAGGCGCCGGGGAGCGGACGGCGAATCGGACGCGCTCGCCGGCGACGACGGGCGCGAGCTCGAGCGATTCGGCGTGGAGGAAGAGCCGGCGGAAGCCGCGCTCGGCGCCGAGGGCGCGGTTGGGGTCGAAATCGCCGTAGGTCTTGTCGCCCAGGATGGGATGCCCCCGCATCGCGCACTGGACGCGCAGCTGGTGGGTGCGCCCGGTCTTGGGCTCGAGGTGGAGTTGGACGAGGTCGACCGCGCCCTCGCCCTTGGGCCCGACCCGGACATGCGTGAGGGCCTGGGTGGCCGGACCGCGCGGCGGCTGGCCGGGAAGGAGGGGCTCGGTGCGCGCGCCCCCGGGACCGCCGCGGCGGGTGACGAGAAGGTCGTCCCAGGTCCCGCGGAGGGCGGGCAGGCGGTTGCGCCCCACGCAGACCGCGAGGTAGCCCTTGGCGACGGCGCGCGTGGCGAAGGCCTTGCGCGCGGCGACGGCGGCGACCTCGGTGGTGGCGAGCAGCAGGACGCCGCTGGTGGGGCCGTCCAAGCGGTTGATGAGCCAGACCCGGCGGATGCCGCCCTTGCCGTCGCGCACGTGGTAGGCCTCCTCCTCGAGCGAGTAGTTGGCGTTGAGGACGGAGCGGGCGTTGTCCTCCGAACCGTTGGGGTGCGAGAGCACCTCCTCGGGTTTGTCCACCGCCACCAGGCCGCACGGATGCTCGGCGAGCACGCGCACGCCGGCATGCAGCGGGAGGGCCTCGGGATGGGCGCTCATAGGTAGTGGAAGGTGAGGGTGACCCATTCCTCGCCGCCGAGCAAGGCCGCCATCTCGGGCCTCCAGGGGTCGAAGGGCGCGGGGAGGGTGACGGCGTCCTTGCACGCGAGGGCGGCGAGCGCCGGGACGGTGGAGGAGACGATGGTCGCGTCCGTCACCGTGCCGTCGGGATGGATGCGGAAGCGGACGACGACGGTGCCGGCGGCGAACTCGGGCACGCTCATACGGTCGAGCAAGCGCCACCAGCTGGCCTGGATGGCCTCGAGCATCCGCTGGGCGTAGTCGCCGTAGGTCGAGAACTTGGCGTCGAGGGCGATCGCCCCCGCCCGGCCGACGTCGCTGGGGTTGCGCAGGAGGAGGCCGGACGTTCCGCTCGGCCTCGGGGGCGCGAGCAGGGGGTTCGCGGGCCGGGGCGGTGTGCCGGCGACGCGCGGGGTGCCCGCCTCGGCGACGGGCTGGGGCGGCGGCGCCACGGGGTCGGACGGCGGGGCGGGCGTCGCCTGGGCCAGCCGGAGGGTGTCCGGGCTCGCGCCCTCGGACCGCGGCAAGGCGGACTTGGCGCCGGGCACGGGGACGGGCTGGGCGGCGGACTGGCTGCGGGCGGCCACGAAGGGCGCGTCCGCGGGCGCCTCGCGGTTGCCCTCGGGCGAGGTCTCGGCCAGCCGCAGCTGGGGCGGCAGGCGGGCGGGATCGACGGCCGCGCGGGTCAGACGCACCGCGGCGGGGGCGACCGGCAGCCGGGGTGGAACGGGCTGGGCGAGCCAGCCGACGAGCGCGAGGTGGAGGAGCGCGGTGAGGCACGCCGCCGCGAGGGCGGAACGGACCTCCTCATCTGGCCGCGCGGATGTCACGCCCCGAGGGGTAACGCGGGCGAGGCGGGCTTCAACGAGAAACCCCGCCGCCGAGGGGAAGGCCGAGCGCGCGGAGGCGGGCGACGACGAAGTCGACGGGCAACCCCATGATGAGGGAGACGGGCTCGTCGTGGGAGGCGATGATGAGGTCCTTGCCCTCCTGGATCCCGTAGGCGCCGGCCTTGTCGAGCGTGTTCACGAGCGCCATGTAGCGCGCGATGGCCTCGTCCGTCAGCTCGCGGAAGCGGACGCGCGCGGTGAGGCAATGCGCCTCGTCGACCCCCGCGGCGCGGTGGACGAGGCAGACGCCGGTGTGGACGGTGTGCTCGCGCCCGGAGAGGCTCCGGAGCATCGCGCGCGCCTCGGCGAGGTCGGCGGGCTTGTTGAGGACGCGGTCGCCCAGGGCCACCGTGGTGTCGGCGCCGAGGACGAGCGCCTCGGGGTGGGCGTCGGCGACGGCGCGGGCCTTCAGGCGGGCGTTGTGCAGGACCATCTCGCGCGGGTCCGAGTACGGGTCCTCGTGCTCCGTCACGCGGGGCACGAGCACGCGGTGGGGGACGCCCGCCTCGCGCAGCAGCTCGGTGCGGCGCGGCGAGCCCGAGGCGAGGATGAGCTCGGCCGGGACGGGGGTCACTTGTGCGACGGCTCCCAGCGGGCGACGCGGTCCGCCAGGTAGCGCACGTAGACGTCCTGGTCGTTCAGGCAGGGGACCTGCTCGAAGGACTCGCCGCCCGCGTGGAGGAAGTCCTCCTTCCCCTCCTCGCTGATCTCCTCGATGGTCTCGAGGCAGTCGGCGGTGAAGGCCGGGCACATCACGAGCAGGCGCTTGCAACCCTCGCCCGGCAGGGCCTCGAGGCGCTTGTCGGTGTAGGGCGTGAGCCACCGCTCGGGGCCGAAGCGCGACTGGAAGGCGAGCTCGACCTGGTCCTTGCGCAGGCCGGCGGCCTGGCGGAAGAGCTCGGTCGTGCGCACGCACTGGTGGCGGTAGCAGTTGGCGTGGCTCGGGTTGGCCACCTCGCAGCAGTTCGGGACCTTGGTGCAGTGGGCCTTGGAGGCGTCGCCCTTGCGCAGATGGCGCTCCGGCACGCCGTGGTAGGAGAAGAGGACCTTGTCGAAGGGCTTGGCCAGCCAGGGGCGGGCGGACTCGACCAGGGCGGCGATGTAGGCGGGGTCGTCGTAGTAGGGCTGGAGCACGCGCCAGCGGATGCCGGGCGCGCGGCGCAGGAGCTCCTCCTGAAACTTGACCACGACGGTCTCGTAGCTGGACATCGCGTAGTGCGGGTACTGCGGGAGGACGAAGACCTCCTCCGCGCCGAGCTCCCGGACCTTGTCCACCGCCTGGGCGCAGGAGGGCTCGCCGTAGCGCATCCCGGTGACCACGGGCAGGCCGCAGGCCGCCTCGAGCTTGGCGCGAAGCTTCTCGGTCGTGACGAGCAGGGGGGCGCCCTCGGGCGTCCAGACCGTGCGGTAGGCCTCGGCCGACTTGCGCGGGCGGGTCCGCAGGACGATGCCCTCGAGCAGGGCGAATCGGAAGGGCGCGGGGTAGTCGATCACGCGCTCGTCGCCGAGG
The DNA here is from genome assembly GCA_903868455.1 of uncultured Opitutia bacterium. Classification (GTDB taxonomy): domain Bacteria; phylum Verrucomicrobiota; class Verrucomicrobiia; order Opitutales; family UBA953; genus UBA8828. The sequence goes on along the minus strand of CAIPVK010000067.1, from coordinate 453 downwards.
AACTCGCGCAGGTAGGTCCGCACGTCGCCGACGGAGGTCGACTTCGGGGAGCCGAGGTTGAGGAGGACGACCGCGCGCTTGCTCATGGGTAGGTGGGGATGGGAGGCGGCGGGAAAGTCAATCGCCCGAGGCGACGACCGCGCCGACCACGGCCGCCACGGTCTCGATCCGCGCGTCCGGCGTGATGCCGTGGCCGAGGTTGAAGATGTGTCCGGGGTCGCCGGCGTTGTCCGCCAGCACCGCCCGCGCGGCCGAGGCGGCGGACTCGGGGTCGCGAATCATCCACTCGGGGTCGAGGTTGCCCTGGAGGCAGACGGGGCGGCCGGCGAGGGCGCGCACGCGCGAGAGCGGGAGCTCCCAGTCGACGCCGAGGACGGGCACGCCGGTGCCGGCGAGCGCGGCGGCGTCGGGCGACTTGCCCTTGGCGTAGAGGATGACGGGCGCGCCCGCGGG
>CAIPVK010000066.1 GCA_903868455.1 uncultured Opitutia bacterium | reverse complement strand
GCGCGCGCTGCAGGCCGCGAACCGCGGGCTCCCGCGCGGGCCTTCGCCGCTCTTCCTCAAGATCGCGCCCGACCTGACCTGCGGCCAGCTCGAGGACATCCTGGAGGTCGCGCTGGAGACGGGTCTGTCCGCGATCATCGCGACGAACACGACCGTCGGCCGACCGGCCGGCACCGAGTCCTGCCACCCCGTCGGCGGCCTGAGCGGCGCGCCCCTGCTGCCCCGGTCCCTGGAGGTCGTCCGCTACCTTTGCCGCGCCGCGGACGGCCGCATCCCGGTCATCGGCTGTGGCGGGATCCTCGACGGCAAGGACGCCGCGCGGTTCCTCGACGAGGGCGCCCACATGGTGCAGGTCTACAGCGGCCTCGTCTTCCGCGGCCCCGGGCTCGCGCGCGAGGTTGCGCGGGCGCTCGCCCCCCGTCATCGTCTGACCTGCTGACATGCGCCCCGCCCTGCTGCTCCTCGTCCTGACGGCCCTCATCGAGGCGAAGCCCGCCGGCAAGGACGACCCGATGTCGCCCTTCGCATGGGGACGGAACCTCCCGACCTACGAGGGCAAGCAGGTGAGGACCGCGGTGCTGACGCTCGAGGATCCCGGCTTGGCCAAGGCGGACGCCCCGGCGGCGGCGATCCGCATCCTCGGCGGCAACGAGCGCGGCGACGACGGCGGCACCATCCTCGTCCTCCTGCCCCCCGGCCGGCTGCAATCCTTCGCCGAGGAGTTCTCGTCCAAGGCCAAGGGCGCGTCCAAGGGAGGCTTCGGCAGCGTGGCGAAATCCAAGGTCGTCCAAGGCACCTTCGTCCGCATCCAGGGCGAGCCCGCCCTGCTCGTCGACCTCCCCGCCGCCTCGGCCGCCCAGCTGCCGAAGCCCTCGGAATTGCTGGCGGCGCAGAAGGGAGAGGCCACCTCCGCCGCCCTACAGCCCTCCAAGCCCGGCTGGACCCGCAAGGCCTTCCTCGTCTCGCAGCTCGACCAGCGCGGGAAGCCGGAGACCACCCGCGAGCTCCAGCGGCTCGTCGACCTCGAGAACGCCCGCGCCGCTCGCGCGAAGGAGCCGAGGACGAGCGTCCGCGACCTCACGCAAAGGGCGAGGGCGGGCGAGACCGTCGTGATCGACGACCCCAAGGCGAAGGTCGAGTGGCTCCTCGCCTGGCAGTGAGGGGCGGGCTCAGCTCGCGCGCTTGCGCACGGGGATGTGGACCTCGCTGCGCTTGAGGAAACCGGGCACGAAAGGGCTGTCCCAATACACCGCGTAGGGCTCGCCGGCGACCTCGAGGTCGGGGCGCGTCGCCAGCCAGTCGCGCAGACGGGCCAGGTTGGCGTCGTAGGCGGCCTGGGTGTAGCTCCCGCGGATGCCGACCGAGGCGACCGAGCGGGCGGGCACCTCCCTGAGCTCGACATCCTTGGTGGAGGCGAGGTCCGGGCGGGTCGACGAGGCGGCGTCGACATAGAACACCATCGTGCCCGGCTCCATGCCCGCCTCGACCGGGGCGGTCATCGGGATGCGGTTCGACTGGATGTAGCGGAAGAGGCGACCGAACAGCTGGTTGCCGCCCGAGAAGTAGGGGCGATTCGAGCGGGCGACGAGGATCTTGCCGGGGGGCAGCTCCTTGACCTCGGCGACGCCGACCTCGGTCTTGGGATAGGCGAGCTCGGTGCCGGAGGCGAGGAGGGGGAACAGGGCGGCCATGGCGAGGAGGAGGGGGCGCATCCGGCCAAGGAGGGGGACATCCCCCGGGGCGCAAGCCGCCGAGCGAACTTGCCAGCCGCCCCCGCGCCCCTTCCCTAGGCCCATGCAGCCCACCGACGAACCGCGGACGCTCTCCTCCCGCCTCGGCCACAACTTCCTGACCGGGCTCTTCCTCCTGCTGCCCATCGGGCTGACGGTGGCCGTGCTGGGCATCCTGCTCGACCTCATGGGCACCTACGCCCAGCCCCTGGTCGAGGCGGGCGTGGGCCTCCTCCACGAGACGCTCGGGAAGCCCGCGCCGTCGACCGAGGCCGGCCTCTGGCGCCTGGCGGTCGTGCTCGTCTCCGCCATCCTCTCGGCAGTCGTCCTCACCGTCGCCGGCTTCCTCTCGAAGCGCTTCTTCGGCAAGCTCGTGCAGGGCTGGTTCGAGCGGCTGGTAGGGCGCGTCCCGGGCCTGAGCGGGCTCTACGGCTCGATCCGCCAGATGGTCGACGCGCTCACCGGCCGCAACAAGGAGATGTTCCGCCGCGTCGTGCTGGTCGAGTTTCCCCGGGCCGGTTGCTGGACCATCGGCTTCGTCACGCACGAGCAGCCCGAGGCGTTCAGCCAGGCGCTCGGCCGCCAGGTGGTGAACGTCTTCGTGCCGAACGCGCCCGCGCCCACCGCCGGCTTCATCCTCCAGGTGGAGCCGTCGCAGGTCCGCGAGACGCAACTCGGCGTCTCGCAGGCCATCGGGCTCCTCGTCTCCTTCGGGGCGATCATGCCGAAGCCGGACGAGAAGGCCTGAGATGCCGGCGACCCTGAGCTGCGTCGTGCTCGGCCGGGAACCCTCCGGCGAGTCGCACCTCCTGCTGACCGTGCTCGACGGCGAGGAGGGCGTGTCGCGCTGCCTGGTGCGCGCGCGGGCCGCCGGCAAGTCGGAGCGGCCCGACCTCTTCGACGACGCCGAGGTCGCGCTCGAGCCCGCCAAGGGCGGCGCCAACCGGTTCGCGCGCGACTACCGCGTCACGGCGCGCCGGACGGGCATCGGCCGCAGCCCCGCCGCGCTCGAGCGCGCCAGCCGGCTGTGCAACCTCCTCCGGCGCAACCCCCCGCCCCCCGAGTCGGCCCCGGTCGCGCTGCGGATCGCGCGCGAGGCGCTCGACGCCATGGCGGGTCGGCCGCGCCCCGACGCCGCCTACCTCAAGGCGCTCTGGCTGCTGCTCAAGGACGGCGGCTGGCCGGTCGAGGCCGATTGGCTCGGCAGGCTGGGCGCGCGCGCCGCGACCGCCGCGAGCGTGCTCTCGCGACCGCTCGACGGGCAGGAGGTCGACGCGGCCGGCGTCGCCGCGCTCGCCGAGGACCTCGAGCGCTGGGCCGCGGGCGAGGTCCACTACATCCTGCCCTGATGCGCATCGACCCCGCGGCGTGGCGCATCGAGCTGAGCGCCCAGGCGTTCGCCACCTTCCGCCCCGGCCCGGCCGCGGGCCGACCCGCCGCGCCCTGGCGCGCCGAGGCGGGCCGCCTCTGGCACGACACCTTGCGCGGCGAGGCCGAGGCGGCGGGCGAGGGCTGGGAATTCGAGCGCGCGCTGCGCACCGAGCTGCGCGCCAAGGGCTGGACCCTCGCCATCTCCGGCCGAGCCGACCAATGGCGGGCGAGCGGCGGCCGGGTCCTCATCCGCGAGGTGAAGACCGTCATGGGCGGGCTGCCGCTGGCGCCGGCCCGGGCGCGCGCCCTCTACCCGCACCACTTCCTCCAGCTCGCCGTCTACTGCCAGGCGGCCCGGCTCGAGGCCGGCGTCGCCGAGGTGGCGGGCGAGCTCGTGCTCGTCGACCCCACCCGCGGCGACCGGCAGTCGATCCCCCTGCCCGACGAGGCCGAGCGCGACCTCCTCGAGCAGGCGGAGACGCTCGCCGCGCACGCCGAGAACCGCCGCGCGGGCAACGCCCGCCTGCTCGCCCTGCCCGACCGCCTGCCCTTCGCCGAGCCCCGGCCGGAGTGGCTCGCGTGCGGCGAGGCGCTCGAGTCGACGGCCGAGCTCGGCCAACGCCTGCTCGTCGCGCCCACCGGCTTCGGCAAGACCTCCGCCGCCCTGCGCCACGGCCTCTCGCTCCTGCGCTCCGGCCGCGCCACCCGGCTCGTGTACGTCACCGGGAAGGGCACGGGCCAGGTCCAGGTGATGACGGAGCTCCGCCGGCTCGCCGGCCCGCGCGAGCTCCGGGCCCTGCTGCTGCGTCCCCGCTCGGAGCACGAGCTCGAGGGGATGCCCGACGAGCCCTCGGAGATCCGCGCCAACTGGGCGCGCGCGGGCATCGACCCCGGCCGCCTGCTCGAGACAGGGGCGGACCTCGGGATGGTGCGCCAGCTGGGGCGTCTCGCCCGCGTGCCGCCGTGGCTCATCAGCAAGGCGATGGCGGCGGAGGCCGACGTCGTCATCTGCGACTACAACTACCTCTTCGCCCCCGCCCAGCGCCCCGCGCTCGAGCTGCTGCCCGGCTGGAACGAGTCCGAGCACGCGCTCGTGGTCGACGAGGCGCACAACCTGCCCGAGCGCGTGGCCGAGGCGCTCTCACTGGGCGTCTCCGCCCAGGCGGCGTCCGACGCCGCCCAGGAGCTCGGGATGGCGCGAGCCCCGGGCGAGTGGGTCGACGCCCTGCTCCGCTGGTCGGCCTTCCTCTCCCGCCTGCCCAAGGCCGACCAGGTCGACCCGGACGACCGGCTCGAGGCCCTCGCCCACGGCGAGCGCTTCGTCGCGCTCGCCGCGACGCAGCCGCTGGACCTCGACACCCTGCCCGAGGGCGCGGCGCGGGTCGCCGCGGCCGCCGCGCTCTGGCACGGGCGCCTCGAGGCCGGCGACGCGGGCTGGCTCCTCTGGTCGCCCGAGCCCGCCGTCCTGCGCCTCGACTGCCTGAGCGCCGCCCGCACCATCGGCGAGCGCCTGCTCGCGCAGGGCCGGTCGCTCCTCCTGAGCGGGACGCCCGGTCCGCGCGGCTCGCTCGACGCCGAGTGCGGGCTCGAGGCGGGGACGCTCGGGCGCGTCGACGCGGCGGCGCCCTGGCGCCACGGCGCCTACCGCGTGGCGATCGACGCGCGGGTCGACACCCGCTTCAAGTCGCGCGACCGGCACCTCGACCTGACGGCGGCCACGCTCGCGAGGCTGGCCGAGCGCGAGGGTCCGGTGGCCGCCTTCTTCCCCTCCTACCGCTACGCGGAGGCCGTCGCCGAGGCCCTGCGGCGCCTGCGGCCCTCGGGGCTCGTCGCGATGCAGCCGCGCGGCCTGCGGCCGGACGGCATGGCGCGCTTCCTCGACCAATCGCTCCGCCCCGGCTCCGTCCTCTGCCTCATCGTCGGCGGCGCCCTCGGCGAGGGGATCGACCTGCTCGGCGGGCGCATCGGCTCGGCCGTGGTGGTCGGCCCCGCCCTGCCCGAGGTCAACGCCCTGCAGGAGGCCCGGCGCGCGATGTTCGACCAGGCGGGATCGGAGGACCCCTTCGCCCTCGCCTACATCCGTCCCGGCATGCGCAAGGTCAACCAGGCGCTCGGGCGCCTCGTGCGCGCCCCGGGGCAGCAGGCGCGCGTGCTCCTGCACTGCCGGCGCTTCGCCCAGGAGTCCTACCGGGCCGCCCTGTCGCCGGAGTACGGGGACCCGGAGATCCTCGGTTCGGACGAGGACCTCGACAGCTGGCTGCGCTGAGGCGGGCGCCTCAGGCGACGCGGACGACCTCGTCCGCCGGGAAGCGCACCTTGGCGGCGGAGGCGTAGGCGTCGTCGGCCGCGCGGTAGCCGACCGCGCAGGCGACGACCGTCTCGTAGCCCTCGGCGCGGAGGCCGAGGATCTCGTCGTACTTGGCGGGGTCGATGCCCTCGAGGGCGCAGGTGTCGACGCGCAGGGCGGCCGCGGCGGCCATCAGCTGGCCGAGGGCGATG
>CAIPVK010000065.1 GCA_903868455.1 uncultured Opitutia bacterium | reverse complement strand
GAAGAGCTGGGCTCAAGGTAGGGCTGGCTCGCCGAGCCGGCCGCCCAAGTCGAGGATTCGGAGGATGACGAGGAGGCGGAGGATTCGGAGGATGAGCTACCGGGGCCGATGGCCCCTCCGCTGAACAGCTGCCACCGCTGGGGTAGAAGTCAGATGAAAGAATTCAAAGTAAAGATGAGGAAAGCGGCTAGAAGAAGCTGGAAAGCGGCTGGGAAAAGCTGGCAAAGGCTGGAAAGGGCAGGGCGTCGAAGACGAGGATTCGGAGGAGGACGAGGAGGCGGACGATGCGGAGGATGAGCTACCGGGGCCAAAGGCCCCTCCGCAGAACCGCTGCTACCGCTCGAGGCGGCTAGAAGGAGCTCGAAGTAGCTAGAAGGAGCTCGAGGCGGCTAGAAGGAGCTTGAAGTGGCTAAAAGCGGCTAGAAGAAGGTGGGAAGCGGCTGGGAAAAGCTGGAAATGGCTGGGAAGGCAGCCTGCCGCCGAGATCGTGCCCCCGCGCAACAGCGCCCCATTCATATCTTTGTTACACATGCCTTTGTTTTATTCCATTGACCATCGGATGCCCCAGGGGTTCCTTCTATCACCGACTACCCCGTTTAGCCATGATTCCGACCCGCGCGTCCCTAACTCTTCTGCTCGCCGCCGCCTCGCTGCCGGCCCAGAGTTACCTGACCCTTTCCGGCGCCGGTGGCATCGCCAACGAGATTTATTCCACCGCCATCTCCACCACCGGCGGCACGACGCTCTCCCTCGCCTTCGCCATGGATTACCTCGTCGTCGGCGGCGGCGGCGCGGGCGGCACCGGCGGCGGCAGCGGCGGCGAGAACACTTGGGGCGCCGGCGGCGGCGGTGCCGGCGGCGTCGTGTCCGGCACGATCAACGGCGGCCAGCAGACCTACTCCGTGACGGTCGGCGCCGGCGGCATCGCCGCCGCGTACAACGCCGGATCCACCGCCAACGGCGGCTCGGGCTTGTCCTCGATCTTCGATGCGGTCGAGGCCTTCGGCGGCGGCGGCGGCGCGGGTAGCAACAACTCTTCCACCAGCGGTGTCGGTCTCAACGGCGCCTCGGGAGGCGGCGGCGGCGGCGACGGCCTTCGCGCCGGCGGCACCGGCGTCGCGGGTCAGGGCTTCGGCGGCGGCACCTCCCGCACCTCGGCGGGCAATCGCTCGGCGGGCGGCGGTGGCGGCGGCGCGAGCGCCGCCGGTCAGATCGGCGGCCCCACCGATGGCCATAACTTGGGTGTCGGTGGCAATGGCGGCGCCGGACTCGCCTCCAGCATCACCGGGTCCTCCGTCACCTACGCCGGCGGCGGCGGCGGCGGCGGTCGCGACACCAACAGCGGCGCAACTTCCCGCGGCGGAACCGGCGGCGCGGGCGGCGGCGGCGCGGGCTCCGGCCAAGGCAACGCGTCCTCCGGCACCGACGGTCTCGGCGGCGGCGGCGGCGGCTCCGGCTCCGACGGCAAGGGCGGCGACGGCGGCGACGGTGTCGTCATCGTCCGATACAAGGGCGCCGCGGCCGGCACCGGTGGCACCGTCACTTCAGGCACCGGCTCGGCCGCCGGTTACACCCTCCACACCTTCTCCACCGTCGGCGAAGCCTTCCTCGACCTGGGCGGGCTCGAGCTCGGCACCCGTCTCGGCGCCGATGTCATCTCCAACGTCACCGGCACCGGCGCCCTCAACATCGACACCGAGGGCACCATCGTCTACCGCGGCAACGCCACGCACACCGGCGGCACCAACATCCTCGCCGGCACCTTGCAGCTTGGCAACAACGGCGCCAACGGCAGCCTGGCCGATTCCGCCGTCGCCATCTCCCAGGGTGCGACCTTCGCCGTCAGCCGCTCGGACCTTTCCCTCAACCTCTACAACGCCTTTTCGGGCGCCGGCACCTTCGCCAAGAAGGGCTCGAACCAGGTCAACCTCGAGGGCGACTACTCCGGCCTCTCCGGCTCGATCGTGGTCGAGGGCGGCGTGCTCCAGCTCGGGGGCTTGTACGGCAACCCCATCGGCTCCACTTACAATGTCGCCGCCACCACTTCCGGCGCCGGCGCCATCAAAAAGGGTGGATTCGGCAAGCTCGTCCTCTCGGGCGATCTCGCCCACACCGGCGGCACCACCGTCAGCACCGGGACCCTTGTGATCAACGGCACGCACGACGGCGACGTCACCGTGCTTAAGGCGGTGCACGTCGGCATCCTCGGCGGCTCCGGCACCATCCTCGGCGACACCGTCGTCTACGGCTTCCACTCGCCCGGCAACTCGCCCGGCATCCAGACGTTCGGCAACCTCACCTACCAAGACGGCTCGCGCATCAACTGGGAGCTCGGCTCCCATACGACCTCCAACACCCCGCTCGCCTTCGACCAAATCATCGTCACCGGCGACCTCACCTTCGCCGGGGCCACCGGCCTCAACCTTGTCTTCGACTGGGCGGAGGGGAGCGTCGACTGGACGGATGCCTTCTGGAACGCCGACCGCTCCTGGGTGATCATGTCCGTCCAGGGCGCGATCACGGGTCTCGAGAACCTCACCCTCTTCTACCCCGCGCTGGTGGTCGACACTTGGAAGGACACCAACGGCCTCAACTTCGCGAACGTCCGCGCCAACGGAGCCTTCTCGATCAGCCAGGTCGGCTCGGACATCGTCCTGAATTATTCGGCCGTCCCCGAGCCCTCGACCTACGGCCTCCTCCTCGGCGCCCTCGCCCTCGCCGGCGCGGCGGTGCGCCGGCGGAAGAATTCAAAGTAAAGAGTTCAAATGAAAGGACGAGGCCCCGCGAAAGCGGGGCTTTTTGTTTGGGAGCGACCGCCCCCCGGGGTTCGATGCTAGTGCCTAAGTCCCTGAGTAACTAAGTTTCTAAGAGACTGAGATCCTAAGTCCCTAAGTCTCTTAGTCCCATTTAGTCCCTCTTCGCCCATTCGCCCCTTAGTGACTCAGCCACTTAGTCACTTCGCTACTTAGTCACTCAGCCAACCCCGCCACGCCCACCCTCCGCCCACACGCCTCGGCCAACACCTCCGAATGCGTCGCGACCACCACCGCCCCTCCGGCTTCGGCAAACCCCTTGAGCGCCGCGATCAGCCTCGCCCGATACCCCGCGTCCAAGCCCGCGTCAGGCTCGTCCAAGATCAGCACCTTCCCTTGGGGTGCCCCGAGCTGGGCGAGACAGCGCGCCACATGCACCAGCCGCCGTTCCCCGCCGGATAGCTCGGTGATGGGGCGGTCGTGAAGATGCGCGGCGCCGACCTGGGTCAGGGCCGAGCCGACATCCGGTCCGCCGAGTCCCACCACTTCCGCCGCCGTCAGCGCCCACGCGCATCCCGGTTGCTGCTCGAGCCACGCGCGCCGTCTCGCGAGCTCGGCGGCCGTCATCGCGCGGGCGTCCGCGCCGCCGAGGCGCAGCTCGCCGCCCCGCAACTCGCCGGAGAGCGTCCGCAGCAGGGTCGACTTCCCGGACCCGTTCGGGCCGGTCACCGCGACCACCTCGCCCGCGTGCGCGGCGAACGACACGCGGTCCAGCACCTTCCGTCCGCCGAGCTCGACGGTCGCCACGCGCAACTCGAGGAGCGGTTCAGGCATGGCGGCGGGCGAGCCAGAGGAAGGCGGGGGCGCCAAGCAGCGCGACCAATCCCGCGGCGGGTAGGGGCTTGCCCAGCCAGCCGCAACGGCCGGCCGTGTCGGCCAGGAGGACGGTCATCCCTCCGCAGAGGGCCGCCGCCGGGAGGACGCGCGCGTGCGCCGCGCCGACCAAGCGCCGCGCGAGGTGAGGGGCGAGGAGGCCGACGAACGCCACCTGGCCGGCGAGGCAGACGGCCGCGCCCGCGGCGACCGAGGCGAGGATCGCCCCGCGCCAGGCGATGCGGTCGGGGTCGGCGCCCGCCGCCCAGGCCGAGGACTCGCCGAGCGCCAGCGTGTCGAGGGCGCGCGCCTGCGTCATCAGCAGGCTTCCGGTCGCCAGGACCACGATCGTGGGCAGGATGACGAGTTCCGGGCCGACGAACCCCAGCCAGTTCCCCGCCGTCGCCATCGCGACCGTCGCCCGCGCGCCGTCCGCCCAGGAGGTCACGAGCAGCGTCGCCGCGCCCGCGAGGGCGTTGATGCCGAGCCCCGCCAGCAGCAGGCCCGCCGTCCCCTTGCCGCGCCCGAGGATGAGCAGGACGGCCGTGGCCGCGACCGAGCCCGCGGCCGTCGCCGCCGGCAGGCGCCACGCCTTCTCCCACGCCGCCTCGGGCGCGAGCGCGAGCAGGAGCGCGGAGCCGAGCAGCGCGCCG
>CAIPVK010000064.1 GCA_903868455.1 uncultured Opitutia bacterium | reverse complement strand
CCTCATCGCCGCGGTCGCCGACCGCCGCGACCGCCTCGCGGAGGTCGAGAAGGTCCGCATCGGCCGGATCAACGGCGAGCTCCAGCGCGTGAAGGTCGGCCTGCGCAAGGCCGCCGACCTGCGGCTGCCCTCCTCCGACCTCGAGGCCGAGGCGGCCCGTCTCGACGCCGAGTACCAAGCCCTCGCCGCGGAGGCCCGCGCCCTGCGCGAGGGGTTCCCCAAGGACGTCCTCCTCGGCACGGACGGCGCCGGCCGCCCGCTCGAGTTCCCCGTGGCCTCGCTTGTCCGGGTCTGGGAGCCCAACCGGCTCGGCCTCGCCGGCAAGCTCGCCCTCGCCGCCTCCCGCGTCTGGGAGTTCGTCAGCTCCGAGCCCCGAGAGGCCAACACCGAGGGCGGCGTCCTGCCCGCCCTCTTCGGCACCTTCGCGATGACGGTGCTGATGAGCGCGCTCGTCACCCCCTTCGGCGTCATCGCCGCCATCTACCTTCACGAGTACGCGCGCCGCGGGCCGATGCTGCGCGCCGTCCGCGTCTGCGTGAACAACCTCGCGGGCGTCCCCTCCATCGTCTTCGGCGTCTTCGGCCTGGGCTTCTTCGTCTACGTGCTGGGCGGCAACCTCGACCGCCTGCTCTTCGCCGACGAGCTCCGCTACAACAACAACTCCCCCGTGCTCGGGACCGGCGGGCTCCTCTGGGCCTCGCTCACCCTCGCCCTCATGACCTTGCCGGTGGTCATCGTCGCCACCGAGGAGGCCCTCTCCGCCGTTCCCCGCGGCATGCGCGAGGCCTCGCTGGCCTGCGGCGCCTCCAAGTGGCAGACCATCCGCGAGATCCTGCTCCCCGCCTCGGCGCCCGGCATCCTCACCGGCGTCATCCTCGCCATGGCCCGCGGCGCCGGCGAGGTCGCGCCCCTGATGATCGTCGGGGTGGTCAAGCTCGCGCCGACGCTCCCCGTCGACGGCGAGTTCCCGTTCGTCCACATGGACCGCAAGTTCATGCACCTGGGCTTCCACATCTACGACCTCGGCTTCCAGTCGCCCGACTCCGACGCCGCGCGCCCGATGGTCTTCGCCTCCACCCTCCTCCTCCTGCTGCTCGTGCTGGTGCTCAACCTCGGCGCCATCGCCATCCGCAACCGCCTGCGCGAGCGCTACAAGACCTCCGCCTTCTGATTCCCATGACCTCTCCCACCCCCGGACCCGCCTCGGGCAAGCCCGCTCCCGCCGCCGACGGACGCCCCGACTACATCCGCATCCAGGACTACGGCTTCTGGTACGGCCCCAAGAAGGCCCTCGACGCCATCTCGCTCGACATCCCCGAGCGCCAGGTGACGGCCTTCATCGGCCCCTCGGGCTGCGGGAAGTCCACCCTCCTGCGCAACCTCAACCGGATGAACGACCTCATCGACGGCGTCCGGCACGAGGGCGACATCACGGTGGGCGGCCGCTCCATCTACGACCCGACGGTCGAGGTCATCTCGCTCCGCCGCCGCGTCGGCATGGTCTTCCAGAAGTCCAACCCCTTCCCCAAGTCCATCTACGAGAACGTCGTCTACTCCCTCCGCGTCGCCGGCGTGACCGACCGCGACACGCTCGACGAGACCTGCGAGTCCTCGCTGCGCCGCGCCGCGCTCTGGGACGAGGCCAAGGACCGTCTCGACGACAGCGCCCTCGGGCTCTCCGGCGGCCAGATG
>CAIPVK010000063.1 GCA_903868455.1 uncultured Opitutia bacterium | reverse complement strand
CCTTGGGGTCGGCGAGCAGGCCGGGGACGTCGCTCATGAAGATGAGGCGGCGGGCGCGCAGGGCGCCGGCCACGGCCGCGGCGGCGACGTCGGCGTTGGGGTTGTAGGGCTGGTCGTCGGCGTCGAGGGCGATGGGCGAGATGACGGGCAGGTGGCCGTCGGCCAGGGCCTTCTTGATCAGCTTCGTCTTCACGAACTTGATGTCGCCGACGAAGCCGACGTCGACCTCCGCGCCCCGCTCGTCGCGGACGGTCATCCTCTCGCAGAGGTTCACGGCGTTGCCGGGCATGCCCAGCGGGTTGGCGCCCTTGGCGCGGAGGGCCTCGACGATCTCGGCGTTGGTCTCCTCGTTGAGCGTGCGCTCGACGATCCTGACCGTCGCGGCGTCGGTCACGCGCATGCCGGCGCGGAACTCGGCCTTGAGGCCGGCCTTGTCCATCGCCCGGGTGATGGCCTTGCCGCCGCCGTGGACGACGACGACCTGGATGCCGACCGCGGCGAGGAAGGCGATGTCGCGCGCGACGCGCTCCCTGCCCTCCGGATTGGGGTCGTCCATGAAGCTCCCGCCGTACTTCACCACGAAGGTGGAGCCGCGGAACTTGTGGATGTAGGGGAGGGCCTCGAGGAGGACCTCGGCCTTCTCAGCGGGCGTGCTCATCGGTCGGGGCGGAGTGTCGCCGCGGCGCGGGGCCGCGCAACAGGGAAAACGGGCGGCTCACTCGCTCTTGTTGAAGTTGACGTAGGCCTCGGAGAGGTCGGCGGTCAGCAGGCGATAGCGGCCGGTCCCGAGGTTGAGGCCGAGCCGGACGGAGAAGCGGCGGCGGCGCACGACCTCCTTCCAGCGGGGCTTGTTCTCCGGCAGCGGGCGCCCCCGGGTCACGGCGGGGACGTCGTCGTACGCGATGTCGAGGCGGGACTCGTCGAGGCCGACCTTGGCGTAGCCGGCGGCGTCGGCCAGGCGCCCCCAGTTGGGGTCCTCGCCGTACCAGGACGACTTGACGAGGAGCGAGTTGCCGATGGCGCGGGCCACGGCCTCGGCGTCGGCGTCCGAGCGGGCGCCGTCGACCTCGACCGAGACGACCTTGGTGATCTTCTCGCCGTCGCCGACGATCTTCTCGGCGAGGGCGTCGCAGACCTTGCCGAGGGCCTCGGCGAAGAGGGCGGCCAGCCCGGCGGGGGCCCCCTCGAGCGTCGCGCCGGAGGCGCCCGTGGCGAGGAGGATCACGGTGTCGTTGGTGGACATGTCGCCGTCGACGCTCACCGCGTTGAAGGAGGCGGCGTTGGCGCGCAGGAGCGCGGCCTTGAGCGTGGCGGGCGAGGCGTCGAGGTCGGTCGCGACGAAGGCGAGCATCGTCGCCATGTTGGGCTCGATCATGCCCGCGCCCTTGGCGATGCCGGCCACCACGAAGGAGCGGCCCTCCCAGTCGAACCGGGCGGTGACGGACTTCGGTCGCGTGTCCGAGGTGAGGATGGCCCAGGCGGCGCGGTTGCCCTCGTCGGCGGACGCGGCGAGGCGGGCGCCGGCCTCGGCCACGCCCTTGCCGAGGCGGTCCAT
>CAIPVK010000062.1 GCA_903868455.1 uncultured Opitutia bacterium | reverse complement strand
CGACCCAGGGCGAATCCTCGGCCTGGCTCATCCGAGGAGGCGCCGGAGCACCTGGTCGACCACCGCGGGGTTGGCCTTGCCCTTGGTGCGCTTCATCACCGGGCCCTTGAGGGCGTTGATGGCCTTGTCGTTGCCGGCGCGAAACTCGGCGACGGAGCCGGCGAGCGCGGGATCGGCGAGCACCTCGGCGATGACCGCCTCGATCTCGCCGGCGTCGCTCGTCTGGGCGAGTCCCTTGGCGGCGACGATGGCGGCGGGCGAGCCGCCGGCGCGGACGAGCTCGGCGAGGACCTCCTTGGCCTGCTGCTTGGAGAGCGTGCCGGCATCGACGAGGCGGACGAGCTCGGCGAGCGCCGCGGGAGTGACGCGGCTCGAGGCGGGCGAGGGGGCCGGCTCGCCCGGGGCGACCGAGGCGACGAGCAGGCCGGCGAGGTCGTTGACCACGAGGTTGGCCAGGGCGACGGGGTTGGCGGGGTGCGCGGCGAGCGCCGTCTCGAACCAAGCCGAGGTGGCGGCGTCGGCCACCAGCACCGAGGCGGCGGTGTAGGGAAGGCCGAGCCCGAGGTAGCGGCGCTGGCGGTCGAAGGGGCGCTCGGGGAGCGTCGCGCGGAGCCGCTCGACGCGGGCGCGGTCGACGCGCACGGCGGGGATGTCGGGATCGGGGAAGTAGCGGTAGTCCTGCGCGTCCTCCTTGGAGCGGAGGACGTGCGAGCGGCCGGTCTCGGCGTCGAAGCCGCGGGTCTCCTGCGCGATGGCGCGGCCGGCCTCGAGCTCGCGGGCCTGGCGGGCGACCTCGGCCTCGATGGCGGCGCGGACGCCGGAGATGGAGTTGAGGTTCTTCGTCTCGGTGCGCGTGCCGAGCGGGCCGCCGGGGCGGCGGAGGGAGACGTTGGCGTCGCAGCGCAGCTGCCCCTTCTCCATGTCGGCGTCGGAGATGCCGGCCTGGGTCACGAGCGCGTGGAGGGCCCGGAGGAAGGCCTCGGCCTCCGCGGCGGAGCGCAGGTCGGGCTCGGTGACGATCTCGAGCAGGGGGACGCCGGCGCGGTTGTAGTCGACGAGCGAGCCTCCGGCCGAGTGGGTCAGCTTGCCGACGTCCTCCTCGAGGTGCGCGTGGTGGAGGCGGACGCGGCGGTGCTCGCCCATGACGTTGCGCGAGGGGCCGGGCAGCTCGATCTCCACGGAGCCGCCGACGACCACCGGCCGCGCCTGCTGGGTCAGCTGGTAGTTCTTGGGGTTGTCCGGGTAGAAGTAGTTCTTCCGGTCCCAGGCGCAGGTCTCGGGGATCTCGGCGTCGACCGCCAGGCCGAGCCGGATGGCCTGCTCGAGGGCGGCGAGGTTGACGACGGGGAGCGTCCCGGGAAGGCCGAGCGAGACGGCGTCGACGTGCGTGTTGGGCTCGGCGCCGAAGCCCCAGGGCGCGGCGCTGAAGACCTTGGCCCCGGTGCGGAGCTGGATGTGCACCTCGAGGCCGACGACCACCTCCCAACCGGCGGGCGCGTCGCTCATGGCAGGGCGACCCGGTGGGCCAGGGCGTGGGCGCGCTCGAAGCGCGCGGCGAGGTCGAGCAGCGCCTCCTCCGCGAGGGGCGCGCCGACGAGGTGGAGGCCGACCGGCAGGGCGCCGTCGGACCCGACGGGCACGGAGAGCGCGGGCAGGCCGGCGAGGTTGGCGGGGATGGTGAAGAGGTCCTCGAGGTACATCTGCACGGGATCGGCCGACTTCTCGCCCAGGCGGAAGGCGGCGGTCGGGACGGTCGGGGTGGCGATCGCGTCGACCCCGGCGAGCGCGGCGAGGTGGGCCTCGCGGATCAGGGCGCGGGCGCGCAGGGCCTTGCCGTAGTAGGCGTCGGCGAAGCCGGCGCTGAGCACGAAGGTCCCGAGCAGGATGCGGCGCTTGACCTCGGGGCCGAAGCCCTCCGCGCGCGAGCGCGACATGAGGTCCTCGATGCCGGAGGCGTCGGCGGCGCGGTGGCCGTAGCGCACGCCGTCGTAGCGGGCGAGGTTCGACGAGGCCTCGGCGGGGGCGAGGACGTAGTAGGCGGGCACCGCGAGCTCCGAGTGGGGCAGCTCGATGTCGACGACCTCGCAGCCGTCGGCGCGGTAGAACGCCATCGCCGTCTCGAACGCGGCGCGCACGGCGGGCGCGACGCCCTCGAGCAGGCGGCGCGGCACGCCGAGCCGGGGCTTGCGGCCGGACGGGAGCGCGCGGGGGGCGCGGGCGTCGGCCGGCAGGCACGTCATGTCGCGCGCGTCGGGCGCGGCGAGGGCCCGGAGGAGCAGGCGGCAATCCTCGGTGGAGCGGGCCATGGGGCCGACCTGGTCGAGGGAGGAGGCGAAGGCGACGAGGCCGAAGCGCGAGACGAGGCCGTAGGTGGGCTTGAGGCCGACCAGGCCGCAGTGCGAGGCGGGCTGGCGGATCGAGCCGCCGGTGTCCGTGCCGAGGGCGAGGGGCGCCAGGCCCGCGGCGAGGCAGGCCGCGCTGCCCCCGGAGGAGCCGCCCGGGGTGCGGGAGGGATCCCAGGGATTGCGGGCGAGCCCGGTCGCGGAGGTCTCGGTCGACGAGCCCATGGCGAACTCGTCCATGTTGAGGCGGCCGTGCAGGACGGCGCCGGCGGCGCGCAGGCGGTCGGCGACGGCGCTGTCGTAGGGCGAGACGAAGCCCGCGAGCATGCGGCTCGAGCAGGTCAGGGGCTGGCCGCGCACGGCGAGGTTGTCCTTCACCGCGACGGGCACGCCGTCGAGCGGGCCGAGCGCGGCGCCGGCGCGGCGGCGCGCGTCGGAGGCGTCGGCCTGCCGCAGGGTGTCGTCGGCGTCCAGCGAGTTGAAGGCCCCGAGGTCGCGGTGGGCGGCGGCGCGGGCGAGCAGGTGCTCGGCCAGGGCGCGCGCGGTGAGGTCGCCGGCGGCGAGCCGGCGCCCGAGCTCGGCGGCGCCGAGGCGATGGAGGTCGGCGGACATGGTCTCAGGAGCCGTCGTCGACGACGCGGGGGACGAGCACCTGCCCGTCGCGGGAGGCGGGCGCGTTGCGCAGGAGGTCGTCGGGCGCGAGGACGGGCCCCGGGGTGTCGCCGCGCAGCGAGGCGTCGGCCACCGAGGGGGCGGCGTCGCCGGCGCCGGCTGGCAGGGCGGCGAGGGCGGCGAAATGCCCGAGCACCTGGTTGAGCTGGGCGGCGTAGCGCGCGCGCTCGTCGTCGGTCAGGCGCAGCCGGGCGAGCCGGGCGACGTGGTCGATGTCGAGGCCGCCGTCCATGTCAGCGGCGGACGGTCCAGCCGGCCTTGCCGGCGGCGGCGGCGACCTGGTCCATGGCGGCCGCGACCTCGGCGTCGGCGAGCGTGCGCGAGGCGTGGCGGAGGGTGATCTCGAAGGCGAGCGAGCGCTGCCCCTCGGGCAGGCCGGCGCCGGCGAAGACGTCGAAGCAGGTCACGGCCTCGACGGCGATCTCCTTGCCGACGGCCTTGGCCGCCGACTGGCGGAGCCGCTCCGCGACGTCGCCCGCGGGCGTGGCGAGGGGCACGAGCACGGCGAGGTCGCGCGTGACCGGCGGGAAGGCCGAGAAGGCCTCGAGTCGCGGGAGCTTGCGCGCGGCGAGCGTCGCGCGGGGCAGGAGGAGCTCGGCGGCCAGCACCGGACCGGCGATGTCCAGGGAGCGGGTCCAGCGCAGGTCGAGCAGGCCGCAGGCCCCCTCGCCCGCCCTGCCCCGGTCGGCCAGGGCGGCGGCGTGGCCGCGCTGCCACAGGCCGCCCTCGGCGGCCGACCACGCGAGACGGGAGGCGGCCAGCCCGGCGAGCGCGGCGAGGTCGGCGAGGAGCCGCTTGGCGGCGAAGAGGTCGGGCGACGGCCGGGCGAGCCAGGAGCGGCGCGTGGGCTCGGTCAGGGCGACGAGCGCGACCGCGAGATGCTCGCGCACCTGGCCGTCGGGGCCGGGGCGGAACACGGTGCCGATCTCGAACAGGCGCGAGGGGTCGGCGTGGGCCGAGAGGTTCAGGCGGAGGGCCTGCGCGAGACCGGGGAGGAGCGAGGCGCGAAGATGCGTCTGGTCGGCGGTCAGCGGGTTCTCCAGCGCGAGGCGGGCGGCGGCCTCGGGGCCGACCACGCGGGCGACCTCGGCGGCCTCGCGCAGCGAGTAATGGCAGCACTCGGAGGCGCCGGCGCCGGCCAGGCGCAGGGCGGCCTCGCGGGCGAAGGCGGCGGCGGGCGCCTCGGGCTCGAGCGGCGCGGTGGCGACGGGACGCCCGACCGGGACGGAGGCGGTGCCGTGGACGCGGACGTACTCCTCGACCAGGTCGATGGGGCGCTCGACATCCGAGCGGAAGCTGGGGACGACGACGTCGAGGCCGGCCGGGGAGGCCTGGACCTGGAAGCCGATGCGACGCAGGACGCCGGCGACCTGGTCCTCGGGCGCGGGGGCGCCCAGCTTGGCCGCGACGAAGCCCTGGGGCAGGCGGATGGCGCGCTCGGCGCGGGGCGCCTTGCCGACGGAGACGGCGGGTCCGGCGGGACGCGCGCCGGCGAGCTCGGCGAGGAGGTCCGCGGCGAGGCGGCCGGCGAGCTCGACCCCGGCGGGGTCGGCGTCGCGGGTGAAGCGGAGCGAGGAGTCGGTCGAGACGCCGAGGCGGCGCGAGGCGCGGCGGACCTCGGAGGGGACGAAGCAGGCGACCTCGAGCAGGAGGTCGGCGGTGGCGTCGGAGACCCCGCTGTCGGCGCCGCCCATCACGCCGGCCACGACGAGCGGGCGGGAGGCGTCGGCGATGACGCAGACTGACGGGTCGAGGGCGACCTCGCGCCCGTCGAGCAGGGCGAGGCGCTCGCCCTCGCGGGCGGCGCGCACCTCGACGCCGCCGGACACCTTGGCGGCGTCGAAGGCGTGCAGGGGCTGGCCGGTCTGGAGCATCACCCAGTTGGTGATGTCGACCACGTTGTTGACCGGGCGCAGGCCCGCGGCCTCGAGGTCGCGGCGCATCCAATCCGGGGAAGGTCCGACCTTGGCGCCGCGGAAGGTGCGGAGCGTGTACCAAGGGCAGGCGGGCGAGGTGACGCGGACGAAGCCGACGGCGTCCTGGGACGAGGGGGCGGGCGCGAGACCGACTGACGAGCGCGGGTCGAGCGGCTTGAGCGGTCGGCCGAGGGCGGCCGCGACCTCGCGGGCGATCCCGCGCAGCCCGAGGCAATCGCCGCGGTTGGCGGTGACGGCCACCTCGAGCACGGTGTCGGGCGGGGGGAAGAGGGTGTGCAGCGGGGCGCCGAGCGCGGGCGAGCCGCCGAGGATGAGGAGGCCGTCCTCGCCCGCGGGCAGGCCGAGCTCCTCCGCGGAGCAGAGCATGCCGTGCGAGTCGACGTCGCGCAGGCGACCGACCTTGATCTCGAAGTTCCCGGGGAGCACCGCGCCCGGCAGGGCCACCGGCACGCGGTCGCCGGCCTTGAAGTTCCTGGCGCCGCAGACGATCTGGCGCGGGGCGCCGTCGCCGACGTCGACCTGGCAGACGCTCAGGCGGTCGGCCTTGGGATGCCTCTCGAAGGAGCGGACCTCGCCGACGACGACGTGGGCGAGGGGCGCGAGGCCGAAGCTCGCGACGGACTCGACCTCGAGGCCGAGCATGGGCAGGAGCTCGGCGACCTGGGCGGGCTCGACGCCGGCGAGGTCGACGTGGCGCTGGAGGGACTGGAAGGAGACGCGCATGGGGCTCAGGCCAGCTGCCGCAGGAAGCGGAGGTCGTTGGCGTAGAAGTGGCGGATGTCGTCGATGCCGTGCTGGAGCATGGCGATGCGCTCGAGGCCGAGGCCGAAGGCGAGGCCGGACCACTCGGCGGGGTCGAGGCCGCAGGCCTCGAGCACCTTGGGGTCGACCAGGCCGCAGCCGAGGATCTCCAGCCAGCGGCCGGAGAGGCGGCCGAGGTCGGGCGAGCGGATGTCCATCTCGAAGCTCGGCTCGGTGAAGGGGAAGAAGGACGGGCGGAGGCGCGTCTCGGCGTCGGGCCCGAAGGTCTCCTTGACGAAGAAGTCCAGCACGCCGCGCAAGTCGGCGAGCGTGACGGAGCGGTCGACCCAGAGGCCCTCGACCTGGTGGAAGTTGGCCGAGTGCGTGGCGTCGACGGCGTCGCGGCGGAAGCAGCGGCCCGGGGCGACGATGCGCAGCGGGGGCTTGCGGCCGAGCATCGTGCGGACCTGGACGCTGGAGGTGTGCGTGCGCAGGAGCAGGGCCTCCTCGCCCTTGCGGGGCGCGTCGGCGGAGCGGAAGGACGCGGGCAGGTAGAGCGTGTCCTGCATGTCGCGCGCGGGATGGTCGGCCGGCGTGTTCAGCGCGTCGAAGCAGTGCCACTCGGTCTCGACCTCGGGGCCCTCGGCGACGACGAAGCCGAGCTTGCGGAAGGTGGCGAGGACGCGCTCGCGCGTGCGCGTGAGGGGGTGCAGCACGCCCGCGGGCGCGTCGGGGCTGGGGAGGGTCGGGTCGACCTCGGGCCCGAGGGCGGCGGCGAGCTCGGCCTCCTCGACCTTGGACAGGAGGCCGGCGAGCAGGGCCTCGGCGCGGGCCTTGGCGGCGTTGAGCAGCTTGCCGGCGGCGGGGCGCTCCTCCTTGGAGAGGGTGCCCATGACCTTGGTCACCGCGGTGAGGGAGCCGTTGGGCCCGACCAGGCGGGCCTTGAGGGCCTCGAGCTCGGCGCGGGTGCGGACGGCGCCGGCGGCGGCCTCGGCCTCGGACAGGGCGCGGTCTAGCTGGTCTTGCATGGGATTAGGAATGCGGGGGGCGGCCTCGGGCGGCAAGCGCAAGCACGGACAAGCGGACCCCGGGTGGGCCGGGGTCCGCGGGTGCGCCGGGCGCCGGCCTCAGGCCAGGGCGGCCTTGGCCTTCGACACGACGGCCTCGAAGGCGGGCGCGTCGTGGATGGCGAGCTCGCTGAGGTTCTTGCGGTCGAGGACGATCCCGGCCTTCTTCAGGCCGGCGATCAGTCGGCTGTAGGAGATGCCGAGGGGGCGGCAGGCCGCGTTGAGGCGGACGATCCACAGCTGGCGGAACTCCGTCTTCTTCTCGCGGCGGTCGCGGTAGGCGAACTTCTCGGCGCGCATGACCGCCTCCATCGCGTGGAGGTAGAGGCGGGACTTGCTGCCAAAGTAGCCCTTGGCGCGCTTGAGGGTCCGCTTGCGGCGGGCCTTGGTGTAGGGTGCGTTGGTGACGCGAGGCATGTTGGTCTATTGGGTTTTGGGTTTCGGGCCGGCGGGTCGCCTTGGGTGAGTCACCCGCCTGGCCGCAAAGGGGATTCGCGCGGTATCAGGCGAAGGGCATCGAGATCTTCATCTTCTTCTCGAAGCCGGAGTCGACCCGCTTGGCCTTGTTCGCGCGGCGGCGCTGCTTGCGCGACTTGGACGACAGGAGGTGGCGGGTGTTGGGCGAGCGGCGCATGACCTTGCCGGAGCCGGTCACCTTGAAGCGCTTGGCAATGGACTTGCGGGTCTTTTGCATGGCGGAAAGGGTCGGAACAAAGGGGGTGACGGGGGGAATGTAAAGGGGAAAGAAGGGGTGGGAAGGCGGGGAGTGGGGAGTGGGGAGCGGGGAGTGGGGAGCGGGGAGTGTGCGACGAGGAGGTGGCTATCCCGCTAAATAGCTAAACGGCTAACCGGGGAACGAAGGACAGGGGTACAACAGCAGGAAATAGGCGCAGGCTTGAGGGAATGAGCAAAGATAGGAAGGGTGCATTTAGGGAGTTTGCAGGGGGATTTGACCGCGACTCTTCTCCCGCTCCCCTACCCTACGCCACCCCACCTTAGTTAGCGGGTTAGCCGGTTAGCACGTTGAATGACTCCCGCTCCTCGCTTCCCACTCCCCGCTCCCATCCTCCGCCTCCTCCACCTCCTCCGCATCCCCGCACCCCCATGCTCCCCCTAGGAAAGAAGCCCAAGCTCGACTTCGAGGTCGAGGCCCTGGTCGACGGCAAGGTCGTCCGCGGCCCCTTTTCCGACCTGCTCGACGGGCCGACGATCGTCTCCGTCTGGATGCGCGACAACACCTCGGCCTGCGACAAGCAGTCGGCCGAGCTCGGAAAGGCCGAGAAGGCCCTGCTCAAGGCGGGCTGGCGCGTCATCGGCCTCTCCCGGGACGGCTGCGGGGCCCACGCCAAGTACGCGGCCAAGCACGGCTACCGCTACACCTTGGTGTCGGACCCCGAGGACCGCTTCTCGAAGGCCTTGGACGCCATGGTCGAGAAGTCGATGTACGGGAAGCGCTACGTCGGCCCGGCGCGGGCGGCCTACGCGCTGGACGCCAAGGGCAAGCTCGTCGGGATCGTCCCCAAGGTCGAGGCCGCGGCGCACGGCGGGCAACTGCTCGAGCTGCTCGCGTCCGTCGGCTGAGGCGACAACCTCTCCCGTTCGGGCTTGAAACCGAGGGGGCGAGGGGCATCGTGCCCCCATCCCAGCACCCCCAGCCACCTGATGTCCCTGCCCTTCCGTCCGTCCGGCCCCCGGCCCAACACCAACTCGCAGCAAAGGGGAGGCGCCAGGGGAAGGCCCCAGGACACCGGTCCGCGCCGCAACGAGCGCATCCGCGTCCCCGAGGTGCGCGTGCTCACCGCCAAGGGCGAGATGCTGGGCATCATGCCGACCGAGCGCGCCCTGGCCCTGGCGCGCGAGCACGGCGTCGACCTGATCGAGATCGCCGCGGCCGCGCAGCCCCCCGTCTGCAAGCTGATCGAGATGGGCAAGTACCTCTACGAGGAGGCCAAGAAGAACAAGCACCAGAAGCACACCGCCAAGATGAAGGAGCTCAAGCTGCGCCCGCGCATCGACGAGCACGACCTCTTCATCAAGGTGCGCCGCGCCGAGAACTTCCTCTACCACGGCCACAAGGTGAAGCTCGTCCTGCAGTACCGCTACCGCGAGCTCGAGCACGCCGAGCTCGGCGTCGAGACCGTCAAGCGCGTCATCGCCGCCCTGACCAACGTCTGCACCGCCGACAACGCCCCCAAGCGCGTCGGCCGGAGCATCGTGGTCGGCCTGACGCCCCTCCAGCAGAACCGCCGCAAGCTCGTGCACAACGCCGAGCCGGGCGACGAGGACATGGAGGACGACTCCGCCGTGCCCGACGAGGACGGCGAGGAGAGCTGAGCGATGCTCCGGGCGGCCGCGCTTCTCCTGGCCGCGCTGGCCCCGCTCGCGGCCCAGGACGTCTGGCTCGGCGACTCGCTGGCCCGCCTCGGCTTCGCCAACCCCACGCCGGCCCGCCCCGGCGAGGAGCGCCTCGCACGGGCCAAGGGCTCGCCCGCCCTGGTCGAGGCGGCGCGCGACTCGGACACGATCCTGGTCGACGGCATCCGCGTCTCGCTGAACGCGCCGCTCGGCCTGCGGCCGATGCGCCTCCCGACCGGCCCCGCGGTCCCGCGCCTCACCGTCTCGCGCGGGGACTACGACAAGACCCTCGCCCCGCTCCTCTGGTCCGCGCCCCCCGAGGCCCGTCGCCCGCGACGGATCCTCATCGACCCGGGCCACGGCGGCAAGGACCCGGGCAAGCAGAGCAAGGAGCTGCGGATGGACGAGAAGTACCTCACGCTCGACACGGCCCGGCGGCTGGCCGCGTTGCTCCGCGACGCGGGCTTCGAGGTGCACCTCACGCGCGAGAAGGACGTGTTCGTCGAGCTGGAGGACCGCGCCAAGCGCGCGGCCGCGGTCAAGGCCGACCTCTTCGTCAGCCTGCACTACAACGCCGCGGCGGCGCCCTCGGCCTCCGGCATCGAGACCTACTGCCTCACCCCCGCCGGCCAGTTCTCGACCAACGACCCCTCCAACCGCGGCGCGACCGCCGCCCTGCCCGGCAACCGGCACGACGCCCTCAACGTGCGCGCCGCCTACCAGGTGCAGCGGGCGCTCGTCACGCGGCTGGAGGCGCGCGACCGCGGCGTGCGCCGCGCGCGCTTCAGCATGCTCAAGGACCTGTCCTGCCCCGGCCTCCTCGTCGAGGGCGGCTTCATGTCGAACCGCTCCGAGATGCTCAGGCTCTCGCAGGAGTCGCACCGCCAGAGGATCGCGGCCGCGATCGCCGAGGGCATCGCGGCCTACGCGGGCGCCCTGCCCCGCTAAGGTCAGCGCGCGAGCTGCCAGCCGAGGGCGACGGCGCCCAGGCCCAGCACGAGCGTGCCCGCGGCGTAGCCGGCGGCGGCGCCAAGCCGCCCGTCCGACGCCATCCGCGCGGTCTCAAGGCCGAAGGCGGACCAGGTGGTGAAGCCGCCGCAGACCCCGGTCATGAGCAGCGCGCGGCCGGCCTCCGTGCCGACCTTGGCGTGCAGGTAGCCGATGAGGGCGCAGCCCAGGACGTTGGCGGCCAAGGTGCCGAGAGGGGCGGCGCCCGCGAGGACCAGGCCGAGCCCGTGCCGGGCGAGGCTGCCGAGGGCGCCCCCGAGGGCGACGAGCATCCAGGTCATGCCGGCAGGCTGCCGCGGCGTCCCGTCGCGGGCAAGCGGGTTTGCGCGCTTCCCAAACGGCCCGCCCGCGGCCATGCTGGGACCGATGCGCGCGCTCGCGATGCTCCTCGCCGCCCTGGCGGTCGCCCGCGGCGCGATCGACCCCGCGACCGTGGCGGTGGTCGGATCCTCGCGCGACCCGGCCTCGGCGGCGCTGGCGCGCGACTACGCCCGCTCGCGCGGCGTGCCCGAGGCCAACGTCGTCCTGCTCGACGCGCCGCCGGGCGCCGCGTCGCTCGCCTGGCCCGAGTTCGCGTCGCGCCTGCTGAACCCGCTGCGCGGGGAGTTGGTCGGACGCGGGCTCCTCGCGGGTAGGATGGGGGCCGCGCCCGACGCGAGGGGGCGACTCCCGTTCGTCGCCGAGGGGCCGCAGCGGCTCCGCTGGATCGTGCTCTGCCGAGGCGTGCCTTGGCTCATCCGACGCGACCCGGGACCGGACGGGAAGGCGCCGGGTCCCTCGCCCTCGTCCGAGGCGGCCTCGGTCGACAGCGAGCTCGCGCTCGTGGCGCTCGACGACGGCGAGGTCGCCGGCCCCAAGCCCAACCCCTGGTTCGGCAAGGACCCCCTGGCGGCCGACGGCGGCGGCGTCGTGCGCACGGCCCGGCTCGACGGACCGACGGACGCCGGCGTCCGGCGCGCGCTCGCCGGCGCGCGGCTCGCCGAGGCGCGCGGCCTGCGCGGGCGCGCCTACGTCGACCTCGGCGGACCCTACCGCGACGGCGACACCTGGCTGGGGCGCGTGGCCGACCTCGCGCGCGAGCTAGGCTTCCCGACGGACACGGAGCGGACGCGCGCGCCCCTCGGCCGCGACGCCCGCTTCGACGCGCCGGCGCTCTACTTCGGATGGTACGAGGCGGCCCCCCGCGGGAAGCTCGCGGAACCGGACGCGCGCCTCGCCCCGGGCGCGGTCGCCTTCCACCTGCACAGCTTCTCGGCGGTGGCGCTGCGCGACGCCGCGTCGGGCTGGACCGGCTCGCTCGTCGAGAAGGGCGCGGCGCTCACCTTCGGCAACGCCGCCGAACCCTACCTCGGGCTGACCGTCCGGCCCGACCTCGCGCTCGCCGGATTGGCCCAGGGGCTCACGGCCGGCGAAGCCGCCTGGGCGGCGACGCCGGCGACCAGCTGGATGGGCGTCATCGTGGGCGACCCCTTCTACCGTCCGTTCGCCAAGCCCCTCCATGAGCAGCTCGACCCGGCCGCGGCGCCGCCGGACGCCTGGACCCCCTACCCTTACCTTCGGGCCGCCGAACGCGAGCAGCTCGACCCCGAGATCCGGGAGGCCCTTCTCATCACGGGCCTGCAGCGCGCCCCCAGCCTGGCCGGCCTGCTGGCCTTCGCCCGCCACCGTCACGCGGCGGGCAAGCCCTTCGCCTGGCCCAACCGCGCCCTGCCCCGGCTGGACGCCGAGGACGGCGGCCTGCTGCTCGAGGCGGCCGTCTTCCTCAAGGGGGCCGGCAAGCCGGCCGAATCGGCGGAGCTGGCGGGGCGTCTGCGCGAGCGCTTCCGCCAGGACCCCGCCCGGCTCGCGGCGCTCGAGGCCGCCCTCGGCCGCTGAGGACTTTTCCCTTGCCAGCGGCCGCCCGGACGGGCTTGCTGGACCTTCCTTCGGCCCCCGGGCGCCTCGCCCGGAGACCTTCCGGAGGAAACCCAAGAACCCACCAAACCCCGGAACCGTCCTCCGCGACGCCCGGGACCAACAAAAAAACAACACCCACATGAGCATCATGGAAAAACTGCTCGCCGAATCCGGTTTCGGCGCGCTCAAGCCCCACTCCGTCGTCAAGGGCAAGGTCATCGAGATCCGCAAGGACACGGTGGTCGTCGACATCGGCGGCAAGTCCGAGGGCTTCATCCCCCATTCCGAGTTCCCGGACATCGGCGAGGTCCAGGTCGGCCAGGACATCGAGGTCTACCTCGAGCGCCTCGAGACCAAGGAGGGCACCCCGCTCGTCTCCTATGACCGCGCCCAGCAGATCCGCCGCTGGGAGAGCATCGAGGCCAACTGCACCGAGGGCTCCGTCGTCCAGGGCCGCATCAAGGCCAAGGTCAAGGGCGGCCTCATCGTCTCGGTCGGCGTCGACGCCTTCATGCCGTCGTCGCAGATCGACGTCGTCCAGCCCAAGAACCTCGACGCCCTCGTCGGCCAGACCTTCGACTTCAAGATCATCAAGATCAACAAGGACAAGAAGAACATCGTCGTCTCGCGCCGCGAGCTCGTCGAGGAGCAGCGCTCCGAGAAGCGCCGCCTCCTCCTCGAGGACGTCAAGCCCGGCACCATCCGCCGCGGCGTGGTCAAGAACATCACCGACTACGGCGCGTTCGTGGACCTCGACGGTCTCGACGGCCTCCTCCACGTCACCGACATGAGCTGGGGCCGCATCGGCCACCCCAACGAGGTCGTCAAGGTGGGCGAGGAGCTCTCCGTGATGGTCATCGAGGTGGACCGCGAGCGCGAGCGCGTCTCGCTCGGCCTCAAGCAGACCCAGTCCAACCCCTGGGAAGGCATCGAGCGCCGCTTCCCCTCCGGCGGCAAGGTCCGCGGCAAGGTGGTCAACCTCGTCGCCTACGGCGCCTTCGTCGAGCTCGAGCCCGGCGTCGAGGGCCTGGTGCACGTCTCCGAGCTGTCCTGGACCAAGCGCGTCCAGAAGCCCTCGGACCTGCTCAAGGTCGGCCAGGAGGTCGAGGCCATCGTCCTCAGCGTCAACACCCAGGAGCAGAAGATCTCCCTCGGCCTGCGCCAGCTCGAGGCCAACCCCTGGGAGAGCGTCCGCCACAGCTTCCCCGTGGGCGCCCGCGTCCGCGGCAAGGTGCGCAACCTCACCAACTACGGCGCCTTCGTGGAGCTGCAGGACGGCATCGACGGCATGGTCCACGTCTCCGACATGAGCTGGACCCGCCGCATCACCAACCCCGGCGACCACCTCAAGAAGGGCGACGAGGTCGAGGCCGTGGTGCTCGACGTCGACGTCGACCAGCAGCGCATCTCGCTCGGCATCAAGCAGACCATGGAGGACCCCTGGTCCGCCATCGACCGCACCTACAAGGTCGGCGACCTGGTCAAGGGGAAGGTCTCCAAGATCGCCAACTTCGGCGCCTTCGTGGAGCTCTCCGACGACATCGACGGCCTGGTCCACATCTCCCAGATCTCCGAGGAGCGCGTGGAGAACGTGAAGGACGTCCTCAAGGTCGGCCAGGAGGTCGAGGCCCGCGTGATCAAGATCGACAAGGACGAGCGCCGCATCGGCCTCTCCATCAAGGCCGCCGGCTACGACGCCGACCGCCTCGCCGCCGAGATCACGAGCTACGACCGCATCAAGCAGCCCTCGACCGGCCCCGCGCCGACCGGCGGCTCCTCGACCTCGAGCGGCTCGTTCTCCTCGGGCGGCGACTTCAACAGCCTCGGCGACCTGCTGGACAAGGCGGGCAACTGAGGGCGTCGAAGGCGACCCCCACGGACCCCGGCGCGAGCCGGGGTCTTTTTTTTAGCCGAGGGTTGAGCCGGGCGGCGGGCCGGGCACGATGTCGGCCATGGCCTGGACGGAGCACCTGCCTCCCCTCGCGGAGCTGACCGGCGAGCTGGTCGCCCTCGCGCTCGTCGCCTGGGGCTGGTCGCAGCTCGGGAGGCGCAAGCACCGCGACCTCGCCCGCGGCCGCGGCGAGGTCCGCCGCCTGGCCCGCGAGCTGGGCGGTCCGGCGTCCCCGGAGGGCAACCGTCTCGAGGTGCTGGCCGACGCGGACGGGCGCGAGATGCTGGCGGCCCTGCGGGCGGGGATCCTCGGCGCGCGCCGGCGCATCTGCGTGGGGACCTACATCCTCGCCGACGACGCGGTGGGCCGCGAGGTCGTCGCCCTGCTGGCCCGCCGCGCCCGCGAGGGCGTGGAGGTCCGCCTGCTGGTGGACGCCATCGGCAGCCGCCGGCCGCCCTGGCTCGCGCTCCGCCGCCTGCGCCGGGCCGGCGGGCAGGTCGCGCGGTTCAACCCCCTGCTCTCGCTGAGGGGACGCGGCAGCGCGAACTGGCGCAACCACCGCAAGATCGCCGTCTTCGACGGGGCGACGGCCCTCGTCGGGGGTCACAATCTCGGGCTCTGGTATGTCGGCGACCGGCCGCGCCGCCGACGCTTCCGCGACGCGTCCTTCCGGATCGGCGGGCCGGCGGCGGGCGAGCTGGAGAACGTCTTCCTCACCGACTGGTGCCAGGCGACGGGCGCCGCGCCGCGCGAGCTGGCGGCCGCCTTCCGCGACCGCCCCGAGCCCGCGGGGGACACCCGCGCCGAGGTGATCGACTCGGGGCCGGACGCGCCGGAGGACCCGCTCTGGCACCGCCTGAGGGACCTCGTGGGAGGCGCCCGGCGCTCGGTGGAGATCGCGACCCCCTACTTCGTGCCGGACGCGGCGATGGTGGCGACCCTGCGCGACCGCCTGGCGGCGGGCGTGCGCGTGCGCATCGTCGTGCCGCGGTTCTCCGACCACCCCATCACGGACTTCGCGCGCCGGGCGACGCTCCGCGAGCTGCGCGACCTCGGGGCCGAGGTGCTCCTCCACCGCCGCGGCGTGCTCCACGCCAAGCTGCTGGTGGTGGACGGCGAGACGGCCGTGGTCGGCTCGGCCAACTTCGACATGCGCTCCTTCTTCCTCAACTACGAGGTGGGGGTGGTCGTGCGGGGCGAGTCGGCGCTGTCGCGGCTGCGCGCGCTGATGGGCGAGCTGGCGGCCGAGTCGCGCCCGCCGAGCGAGGCCTCGGTGCGTCGGGCGCACCGCTGGCACGGTCGCCTGCTGGAGCGGGCGGCCGGCTGGATCGCGCCCCTGCTCTGATTCAGCCGAGGAAGGCGCGCACCCGACGGACGAGGCCCGCGTCCGGCAGCAGGAAGGCGTCGTGCCCCGCGTCGGTCTCGACGCAAAGGTGCTCGCCGTTGGCGCCGGCCGACGCCGCCACGGCGCGCGACTCGGCGGGCGGGTAGAGGCCGTCGGAGGAGAAGGACACGGCGAGCACCGCGGGGCCGCCCGCGCGGGCGAGACCCGAGGCGCGGTCGGCGATGTCGAACCGGTCGACCGCGCGGGTGATGCGGAGGAAGGCGTTGGCGTCGAAGCGCCGCACGAAGGCCTCGCCCTGGTGACGGAGGTAGCTCTCGACCTGCCAGTGCACGGGGTCGCCATGGCGGGCCCCGGGCACCGTCGCGCGGCCGAACTTCCGGTCGAAGGCGGCGTGCGAGAGGTAGGAGGCGTGGCCGATCATGCGGGCGACGGACAGGCCGGCGTCCGGGCCCTCGCCGGGAAGGTAATGGCCGCCGCGCCAGCGCGGGTCGGCGAGGATGGCCGCGCGGGCGGCCGCGTTGAGGGCGAGGGCGAGCGGGGGCTGGCGGAGCCCCGCGGCGAGGCAGGCGACGCGCCCGACCTCGTCGGGATGGTCGAGCGCCCAGAGGAGCGCCTGCATGCCGCCCTTGGAGCCCCCGACGACGGCGTGGAGGCGGCGGATGCCGAGATGGGCGACGAGCAGGCGCTGCGACCGCACGACGTCGCCGAAGGTGATCTCGGGGAAGTCGCCGCCGAAGGGACGGCCGGTCGAGGGGTCGAGGGAGAGGGGCCCGCTGGATCCGCGGCAGCCGCCGAGGGTGTTGACGCCGACGACGAAGAACCGGTCGGTGTCGATCATCCGGCCGGGGCCGACGAAGGCGTCCCACCACCCGGGCTTGGGGTCGGCGGCGGCGTGCCGGCCGGCGACATGATGGTCCCCGCTCAGGGCGTGGGGCACGAGGATCGCGTTGGAGGCGTCGGGCGCGAGGCGGCCGTAGGTCTCGTAGCGCAGCTCGAGGCGGGGGAGCGAGCCGCCGAGCTCCAGGGGGAAGGGCGCGTCATGAACCCAGTCGGACGGGCGGACGAGCCCGACGCCGGGTGAGCCGTCGGCCGCTTGGCTGGGAGGGTCGTCCGTCACGCCGGTGAGCGAACCCCGCGCGCGGCCCGTAGGCAAGCCCCGGCCGTGTCCTAAACTCGGGGATTGCCGCCGCGGCGGCCGGGCGTGTCCTAGGGCCCGATGGGCCACGACCACGGACACGACTGCTGCGGCGGCGACGCCCCGGCGCGCGTCGAGCAGGCGCTGGGGCGCCTGCGCGCCTCCGGTCTCCGCGTGACGGAGGCCCGCCGCGCCCTGCTCCGCGCGCTGGCCGCGTCAAGGGTCCCCCTGGCGGTCGACGAGATCCACCGGCGCTCCGGCCGCGGCAAGGCCGACCGGGTGACCATCTACCGCAGCCTCGAGGCGTTCGAGCAGGCGGGGATCGTCCGCCGCCACCCGCTCGAGAAGGGGCGCTCGCTCTACGCGCTCGAGACGCCCGGCCACCACCATCATCACCTGGTCTGCCGCGCCTGCGGCGCGATCGAGCGCCTGGAGGCGTGCGACGCCGGCCCCATCGAGGCGGGCGCGCGGGCCAAGGGCTACACCCGGCTCACCCATGTGCTCGAGGTCCACGGGCTCTGCCCGCGCTGCTCCCATGGCTGAGCTGCCCAAGGTCGCCTTCGTGCTGGGAGCCGGGCTGGGCACGCGCCTGCGCCCGCTGACCGACCGGCTGCCCAAGCCCCTGCTGCCGCTGGGGGGCCGGCCCCTGGTCCTGGCCGCGATGGAGCGGCTGGCCGCCGGCGGGGTCCGGCGCTTCATCGTCAACACCCACCACCTGCCCGAGGCCTGGAAGACGGCCTTCCCGGACGGACGCCTCGGCGAGGCCTCGGTGGAGCTCGTGCGCGAGCCCGAGCTGCTCGAGACGGGAGGCGGGCTCGCGAACATCTCCGGCCGGCTGGCGGAGGACGAGACCGAGCTGCTCGTCTGGAACGGCGACATCGTCTGCGACACCGACCTCCGCCCCCTCGCCGCCGCGCACCGGCGATCCGGGGCCGAGGCGACCCTGCTCCTGCGCCCCGACGGCCCGAACGCCAACGTGCGGGCGGACGCGGAGGGCCGCGTGACCGACCTGCGGGACCGCCTGGGCTCGCGCGACCGCGCGTTCCAGTTCACGGGCGTCGCCGTCGTGAGCCGCGCGTTCGCGCGCGCCACGCCGCTCGCCAAGGAATCGCTCGTCGAGCAGTTCCTGCGCCGGATCCAGGCGAGCCCCGGCTCGGTCCGCGCCCATGTCGACGGCAACGGCGCGTGGGACGACATCGGCACGCCCGAGGCCTACGCGGCCGCGCACCTCCGGGCGGCCGAGGCCGCCGCCGCGGCGGCGGGCTGGCGCGCGCGGGCCGACGGCGCCGTCGCCAAGGGAGGCTCCTCGCGCCGGTTCGCCCGGGCCGAGGGTCCGGACGGCGCGAGCGGCATGCTCTGCCTCGACGACGGGCTGAAGCCGGAGAACCGCGCCTACGGCGCCCTCGCCCGCCTGCTCCGCGAGCGGCTCGGCCTCAACGTCCCCGCCGTCCTCGCCGAGTCGCCGGCCGGGGCGCTGGTCCTCGAGGACCTCGGCGCGACCGACCTGCTCGCCCTGACCCGCGAGCCGGCCTACCCGTGGGCGACGGTCGCGGACGCGATCGGCCAGGTCGCGCGGCTGCACCACGGGGGCCTGGCCGCGGCGGAGGCCGCCGGCATCGCCCTGCAACCGCCCTTCGACGCCGCCCTCTATCGCTGGGAGACGGGCTACTTCGCCGAGCACGTGCTCGCGGGCCGACGCCTCGACCGCGGCGTGGCCGACGAGATGGGCTCGCTCGCCCGCGAGCTCCTCGCGCAGCCGCTCGTCGCCGTCCACCGCGACTTCCAGTCGCAGAACCTCATGGCGCGCGACGGCCGCGCGTGGCTCATCGACTTCCAGGGCATGCGCGCCGGCTGCGCCGCCTACGACTTCGCCGCGCTCGCCTTCGACCCCTACGTGACCCGGCCGGACGCGCAGCTCTGGCGCGTCGAGATCGAGGACGAGGCGCGGGAGGCCTCCGGGTGGAAGGGCTCGCGCGACGCCTGGAGCCAGCTCCTGCACGTCGCGGCGACCCAGCGCCTGCTCCAGGCCTGCGGCGCCTACGCCAACCTGGGACGTCGCCAAGGGCGCGCGGATTTCCTCGCCCACCTCCCGCAGGGATTGGCCAACCTCGAGCAGGCCGCCCTCGGCTGCGGCCGTCGCCGCCTCGCCGCCTTGGCGCGAGAGCTCCGCGAGACGTCGCTCAGCGCGCCGGCTCGCTGACCGCCTCCGGCGCCGCCGGCGCGGGAGCGGGTTCGAGCCGGAGCACGCGACGCAGGAACTGGCGCAGGACGCCCGCCTCGGCCTCGCGCTCGCGGAGCGCCGCGGCCTCGCGCGCGCGACGGGCCGCCTCGCGGTCGGGATCCCCGGAGGCCGCCCGGTCGAGGGCGCGCGAGGGCACGGCGGGCGCGGGTTCGCGACCGACCGAGGCGCCCAGCAGCACCGGCTCCTTGCCGACCACCGGCGGGGAAGGAGGCGCGGCGGGGACCGAGCCGCCGGGGGCGCGGACGCCGGGGAGGCGAGGCGTGCCACCGGAGACGGCGTCGGCGGGCGGAACGGTCATCGGCACCGCAGGGGCGACGGGCGCGACACCCGACGAGGCGGCGGGGCTGGCCGGAAGCGCGGGAGCCCCGGGCACCGGCGGCACCATCAGGTTGCGCAGGGGCGGCAGGAAACTCTCGCGCCGGACCGGAAGGGGTTCCCCGAGCGCGGGCGAGCGCGCCTCCGGCAAGGGGAGCGCCCCGCCGACGGGCGCCGCGGCGACTCCCGGCGCGAGGGCCGGCAGCCCGGGAGCCCGACCGGGGGCGAGACCCGGGGAACCGGCCGAGCCGATGGGGAGCGGTTGACCGGAGACGGCGCCGGAATCCCCGCCGGCGGACCCGACACGAAGGGGGACCGCGGAGGGGCCGCGCGGAGCGGCGGGAGATGTCCCCCCGACCTGCAGCGGCAGCGAGTCGGGACGATCGGGACGGGACGCGGGAGCGCCCTCCGCTCGCAGGCCGACGGGTTCGTCGGACTTCCCCGGGGACTCGCCGCGGGCGGGAGGCACCACGAGGGGGATGGGGCGAGGGCGCTCGGGATACCCATCGGCGACAACCGGCGCGGGAGCCGGCCCCGCGGGCGTCCCTCCGACGGGTTCCGGCGCGGGCTTGGGGGTGGCGGCGGGCTTGCCGCCGCCCTCCCGGAGCTTGGTCCAGGTCGACTCCAGGCTGTCGACCGCGGAGGGAGGCTGCATCCGGCAGCAGCCGGTCGCCGCCGCCGCCAGGGCCGCCCAGCCGATCCATGCGGGGGCGGGGCGCATCGCGGGGTCAGCGCAGCAGCGTGAGCAGGACGCTCGCGAGCGGCTGGTCGGACTGGTTCTCGAGGCGGGCGGTCAGCTGGAACTGGGCCGCTCGGTTGGAGGTCTCGGTCTTCTCGACGAGGACCTGTCGCACGCCCACCTGGTTGCCCTCGCCGCCCAGGACCGAGCGGAAGCGCTCGGCGAGGATGTCGAGCTCGAGCGATTCGACGGCGTGGCGCAGGAGGCGCGCGCCGTCGTCCTCCGGCGTGTCGCCGAGGATGGACTCGCCGGCGGCGAGGCCGAGGCGCGGCTGGCGGCCCTGGCGGTAGTCGTAGCGGGCGACGATGCCGACCTGGTCGGGGCCGGTCAGGCGCAGGGAGAGGCGGAGCTCGTAGTCGACCGAGGCGCGGAGCTCGCGGTAGCGGGCCTCGGTGGCCTCGGACATCGGGAGGCGGCGGAAGAAGCGCTCGGCGTCGGCCCAGAGCGAGACGCCGTCCTCGGAGCCGAAGGCGGAGCCGGGAAGGGACTCCTGCGACTGGTCCTGACCCGCCGAGAGGGCGAGGCAGCGGCGCATCTCGGCGCCGACCACGGGCGCGAGCGGGTCGCCGCCGAGCTCGACGAGGAGGATGGCGGCGTGCTCGGTGACGCCGAAGCTGAAGAAGCCGCCCTCGGGGTCGAGGAACCGGCCGCCGGCGTGGCGGATCATCGCGCGGTTGCGGGAGAGGGAGGCGGGCTTGCCGGAGCCGGCGCGCAGGCTGGCGCGCATCTGGTCGGCGAGGCGGGCGAGCGAGGCCTCGGCCGCGGCGCGGTCGGTGATGCGGACGACGATGCCGCAGACGAGCACGGGCTTCTCGCCGTCCTCGCTGGCGGGTCGGGTCGGGTGCTTGGCGAAGGCCACGACGTCCGCGCGGGGGTCGAGGGGGCCCGCGGCGAGGTCCTGCAGGGCGCGGGTCGCGATCTCGCCGCCGATGCGGCCGAGCCAGGCCTTGAGCACGGGATCGGCGACGGCGGGGGCCGCGGCGGCGGAATCGGCCTCCACGGCGAGGTCGGTCTCGGGGAGGGAGGGGCGGAAGGTGGTCACCGCGAAGCTGTCGCCGGGGACGAGGCGCAGGTGCTCGCGGCCGCCGAGCCCGACGAGACGCTTGCCCGTCGGCCACATCGCCCAGACGGCGGCGGCGACGGCGAGCGTGGCGAGGACCGCGAGCAAGGGGGCGACCCAGCCGCGGGAGGCGGGGGAGGCCGCCGCGACGGGAGCGGCGGCGGCGGGCAGGCCGGCGGCGCCCTCGGCCGCCCCGGAGCCGGAGCCGTAGGTGGTGTCCTTGCCGGCCCCGCGGAGGAGGGCGACGTTGAAGCCGATGACGAGGGTGACCGCGAGGGGGTCGAAGACGAGGACGATGGCGACGATCAGCCACTTGACCACGACGTCGGCGGTGGTGTTGAAGGCGCGCGCGATGAAGCGGTAGGTGCCGATGTCGGAGTTCTGCACGCGCGCCTTGAGCTCGGCGATGCGGTCGGCGCGCTCGCGGATCTGGGAGGCGAGGGCGTCGGCGCCCTTCTCGCCGGTGGCCGAGCGGGCGTCGAGCTGGGCCTGCATCTCGCCGAGGCGGGACTCCAGGGCGGCGACGGCGGCGGCGCCCGCCTTGCGGGCCTCGGCGGCGTCGGCGTCGAGGCGGCGGAGCTCGTCGCGCAGGCGGTCGTCGATGCCGCGGACCTCGGCGGAGGAGGCGGCGGCGAGCTTGGACTGGTCCTCGCGGACGCGCTCGAGGCGGGCGCGGGCGCGGTCGAGCTCGGCGGCCAGCGCGGCGCGCTCCGGGGCCTGCTCGGCGCGGAGCGCCTGGCCGAGCTTGACGCCGTCGGTCTTGAAGATGAGGCCGGTCGTGCCCTGCTGGGTGTACGCGTCGACCGCGCGGTCGAGGACCTCGACGCGCTTGAGGATACCGGCGATGGCGGCCTCGTCGGCCGCGACGGCCTTGGCGAAGGCGGCGGACTGCTCGGCGGCGCGGTCGGTCGCGGCCTTCGCGTCGGCCGTGCGGCGGGCGTCGGCGGCCGCGCGCGCCGCCTCGAGTCGGGCGAGGTTCTGCACGAGGGCCTCGCGCTCCCCGGCGATGCGCTGCTGGAGGCGGACGGCGTCCTCGCGGCTGGCGCCCTTGGTCTGGGCGGAGGAGGAGCGGGCGGCGTCGAGGCGCGCCTGCAGGTCGGCGACCTCGGCCTCGAGCTGGCCGACCTGGGACTCGACGAGGGTGATCTCGTCGTTGGTCTTCTCATAGGCGCGGGCGAGGTAGCCGTAGTTGCCGAGCGAGGTGATCCCGATGAGGGTGAGGAGCGCGAGCGTCAGGTAGAACTTGAGCGAGGGCTGGATGACGCGCCAGTAGCGGTAAAGGAAGGACGCGGCGACCAGCTTGCCGACCTCGAGGGTGCCGGCCATGATCATCACCGGCACCGACGAGGCGAAGAGCAGGCCCAGGCCGAGGACGGAGAAGTAGGCGGAGCACCCGGCGATGAGGGCGGCGGAGGTGGCGAGGATGAGGGGGAAACCAAGTCGCCGGCCTTCCTGGGGGGTGCTCATGGGATGGGTATGGCGGACCCTAGGGGGAGTTCCCCTCCCCTGTCAAAAGCGGATACGGGGACCTCAGCCGCCGACCTTCTCGTCGAGGAAGCGCACCAGGTCGTCCTCGCTCATGCGGACCTGCTCCAGCGTGTCGCGGTCGCGGACGGTGACACCGGCCTGTTTCTCGACCGTCTCGAAATCGACGGTGATGCCGTAAGGCGTGCCGATCTCGTCCTGGCGGCGGTAGCGGCGGCCGATGGCCCCGGCCTCGTCGTAGTAGACGTTGAAGCGGCGGCGCAGGCGGGCGTGGAGGGCCTTGGCGCGCTCGACCAGCTCGGGCTTGTTCTTGAGCAGGGGGAAGACGGCGGCCTTGTACGGGGCGACGCGGGCGGGCAGGCGCAGGACGACGCGCTTCTCGCCCTCGACCTCGTCCTCGTGGTAGGCGGTGGCGAGCAGGGCGAGGAAGACGCGGTCCACCCCGACCGAGGGCTCGATGACGTGGGGGATGAAGCGGGTCTTGCCGGCCTCGTCGAACCAGTCGAGGCGGGTGCCCGAGACCTCGCTGTGCTGGGTGAGGTCGAAGTCGCCGCGGGCGGCCACGCCCTGGAGCTCCTGCACGCCGAACGGGAACTCGAACATGATGTCGACCGTGCCCTTGGAGTAGTGGGCCAGCTTCTCCTTGGGGTGGGCGTAGAGCGAGAGCTTGGAGCGGGGGATCCCGATGGACTCGAACCAGGCGAGGCAGGACTCGATCCAGCCCTTGTGGGCGGCCTCCCAGTCGGCGGTGGGCGCGATGAAGTACTCGATCTCCATCTGCTCGAACTCGCGCGAGCGGAAGATGAAGTTGCGGGGGTTGATCTCGTTGCGGAACGCCTTGCCGACCTGGGCGATGCCGAAGGGCAGCTTCACGCGGCCGGTGTCGACGACGTTCTTGAAGTTGATGAAGATGCCCTGGGCGGTCTCGGGGCGCAGGTAGGCGACGGCGGAGGCGTCCTGCATCGCCCCGACGTGCGTCTGGAACATCATGTTGAAGGAGCGCGGCGGGGTGAGGGAGCCGGGCTTGCCCGTGGCGGGCGAGGGCACGAGGGGGATCTCCTCGGGGGAGGCCTCGGTGAAGTCCCTCAGGACCACCGGCTCGAGCGCGCCCTGGCGCGCGAGCTTGCGCTTCAGGTCCTGGGCGGCCTCCTCGGCCTTGGCCTGCATGCCCTCGTCCTCGAGGACGGAGACGTAGCCGATGGTCTCGCCCGCCACGCGGACGGCGGCGAAGAAGAGCTGGTCGGCGCGGTAGCGCATCTTGGACTCGCGGCAGTCGACCAGGGGGTCGGTGAAGTTCTCGACGTGGCCCGAGGCCTTCCAGGTCGTCGGGTGGTGGATGATGGAGGAGTCCAGGCCGACGATGTCGTCGCGGCGGTGGACGAAGTCCTGCCACCAGGCCTGCTTGATGTTGTTGCGCAGCTCGACGCCGAGCGGCCCGTAGTCGAAGAAGCCGTTGAGGCCGCCGTAGATCTCGGAGGAGGGGAAGACGAACCCCCGGCGCTTGCAGAGGTTCAGGATGGCGTCCATCGGTGCGGGTGCTTGGGCCATGGCGGGAATCGCGCCCCACCCTCCCCCACCCCGCCCCGCGGCGGCAAGCCCCGATTGGTCAGCGCGCGGCCTCGGGCGTCCGCCGGCGGAGGTCCTCGGCGAGCGCGCGGAGGCGGCGCGAGAGGTCCCCGAGGGCGGGCAGCGAGGACGCGGGCGCCTCGCCGAGCGCGTCGGCCGCGACGGACGCGGAGACGCCCGCCTGGGCGAGGATCTCGCGCAGCTCGCCGAGGCGCGCGGCGACCACGGGCAGGGCCTCGGGGCCGGCGGCGGCCTCGGCCGCCGCCAAGGCCTCCCTGAGCGCGCGGGCGCGGGCGGCGAGCGCGGGGGCGAGGCCGGGCTCGGCGAGGCGGGCCGAGAACCCGTCGAGGGTCGCGGCGAGCTCGCGCGACTCCGCGGCGAGGTCGCGGCGCGAGAGGCGGCCGAGCGCGGAGGCGACCGAGGGGACGTCGGCCAAGGTCTCGCGACGGGCGAAGGGGATCTCATCGGCGGAGAGCCGGGGCGCGGGCGCGCCCGGGCGCCAGACGAGGTCGGCCTCGAGGAACCCCGAGGCGGGGTTGACCGGCAGGAGGACGGCGCGGAGGCCGCGCGCGACGCAGGCCTCGGGGTCGGCGAGGCCCGGGGCGCGGCGAAGGTCGACGGACAGCACGACCTCCGGGGCGAGCGGGCCGCCGCCCGGCGGCGCGGCCAGCCGGACGGCCGCGACCTGCCCGACCTCCGCGCCCATCAGGCGGACGGGCGAGCCGACCGAGAGTCCCTGCACGGAGCCCTCGGGTCGCACGACCAGCCGCGCGCGCGGCAGCACGCCCTGCCGGACGTTCCACGCGAGCACGGCGAGCCCGAGCGCGGCGAGGCCCGCCAGCACGGCCAGGCCCCGGCGGCGCAGCCGCCTCAGGCGGAGGTCGGCGGGTAGCTGCCCAGCCATGTCACGCGCTCGCAGCGCGGGCGGAGCTCGGCGATCGCGGCCTGGACGGCCGGCGTCTCCCAATGCCCCGGGAAGTCGATGAAGAACTGGTACTCCCAGGCCTGGCGGCGGCTCGGGCGCGACTCGATGCGCAGGAGGTTGATGCCGCGCGAGGAGAAGGCGCTCAGCGCGGACTGCAGCGCGCCGGGCTCGTGGCGGAGGGCGAGCACGACGCTCGTGACCTCGTCCTTGGAGCCGGGCGGGTTGGCGCGCGCGCCGATGACGAAGAAGCGCGTGGCGTTGTCGCGCCGGTCCTGGATGGCCCGGGCGAGCACGGGGACGCCGCGCGAGGCGGCGGCCGAGGCGGAGGCGACGGCGGCGGAGGCGGGGTCGCCCGCGACCGTCTCCACCGCGGCGGCGGTGGAGGGCGCGTCGACGAGCTCGGCCGAGGGCAGGTGGCGGGCCAGCCAGCCGCGGCACTGGGCGAGCGCGATGTCCTTGGAGAGCACGCGGCGGACGGCCCCGAGCGGGCCCGCGCCGACGAGGCAGTGCTCCACCTCGAGGGTGACCTGGGCGACGACCTTCAGGGGCGACTCGGCGAGGAGGTCGAGCGAGTGGCTGACCACGCCCTCGGTCGAGTTCTCCACCGGCACGACGCCGTACGCGGCCTCGCCGCGCTCGACCGCGGCGAAGACGTCGGCGATGCCGCGCAGGGGGCGCGAGGGCACGCTCGAGCCGAAGGCGCGGAGCGCGGCCTGGTGGGTGAAGGAGCCCTCGGGGCCGAGGTAGACGACCGGCGAGGGCATCTGCGCGGCGACGGCGAGGGAGATGACCTCGCGGAAGATCGCGCGCACGCCCTCGGCGGGGAGGTCGGGGGCGGCGGCCGCGAGGCCGGCGAGCACCTGCTCCTCGCGCTGGGGCGCGTAGATGGGCGCGCCCGAGCGGGCCTTGGCCTCGCCGATGGCGCGGGCGACGCGCATCCGCTCGCGCAGCAGCGCGAGGATCTCGCGGTCGATGCGGTCGACCTCGCGGCGGTGCTCGTCGAGGCTCATGCGGCGGGAGGTCGGGGCTCCTCGACGAGGCCGAGGTCGCCCTCGGTCGGGCCGGCCGGCGCGGTGGCGCGGGCGATCCACTCGCTGATCTGGGAGGGCGAGAGGACGTCGGAGGCGGGCAGCTCGCCGAGCGAGCGGAGGCCGGTGAAGTCGAGGAAGCGGGGCGTGGTCCCGAACTGGAGCGGGCGGCCCGGGAGGTCGGCGCGCCCGGTGACCTGGACGAGCTCGAGCTCGAGCAGGCGCTGGAGGGCGCTCTCGACGGAGACGCCGCGGATGGCCTCCATCTCGGCGCGCGTGACCGGCTGGCGGTAGGCGACGATGGCGAGCGTCTCGAGGGCGGCGGAGGAGAGGCGCTGGGGGCGGACCTCGCCGCGCAGGAGGCGGACCCAGTCGGCGTAGGCGGGCGAGACGACCAGGCGGAAGCCCTCGGGACCCTGGAGGACGCGGCAGACGTCGCCGGAGTCGCGGAACTCGCCGTCGAGCTGCTCCATGGCCTCGCGGATCTGGGTGGCGGTGACCAGCGTGGGCACCTGGTCGATGATGTCCTGGATGACCTCCTGGACGGCCTCGGCGGCGGGCGCGGCGGGCTCGGCGGCGGGGGCGGGGGCGGCGTCCTCCGCGGCCTCGGCCGGGCGGCGCTCGTCGTGGTAGCGCTGGACGACCTTCTGGATGTCCTTGATCGAGATGGGCTCGGAGGTCGAGAGCAGGAGGGCGCGCAGGACGCGCTTGAGGTTGAATTCCACGGGAAAAAAGCGGGTTGAGATTCCTTCGGGACTGCGAAAGTTGGGAAGTCTCGCAGGGTGGGAATCCCCCGCCCCGCTGTCCACCCTATCCTTCCGAAGCCGCCATGCCCGACCCCCAAGCCCTCCGCCGCCACTCCTCCGTCATCGTCGACGGGCCCGACCGCGCCCCCAGCCGGGCCATGCTCCGGGCGGTCGGCTTCACCGAGGCCGACTTCGCCAAGTCCGTGGTCGGCGTCGCCTCCACCTGGTCGATGGTGACCCCCTGCAACATGCACATCGACCGCCTCGCGGCCGAGGCGGGCAAGGGAGCGGACGCCGCGGGCGGCAAGTCCGTCGTCTTCAACACCATCACCGTCTCCGACGGCATCTCGATGGGCACCCCGGGCATGCGCTACTCGCTCGTCTCGCGCGAGATCATCGCCGACTCGGTGGAGGCCGTGGCGGGCGCCGAGGGCTTCGACGGCCTCGTCTGCATCGGCGGCTGCGACAAGAACATGCCCGGCATGGCCATGGCGATGGCGCGCCTCGACCGGCCGTCGGTCTTCGTCTACGGCGGCACCATCGTCCCCGGCCTCCACCGCGGCCAGGCCGCCGACATCGTCACGGTCTTCGAGGCCGTGGGCAAGCACGCCGGCGGGCAGATCGGCGACGGCGAGCTGCGCGAGATCGAGTCCTGCTCCATCCCCGGCGAGGGCTCCTGCGGCGGGATGTACACCGCCAACACCATGGCCTCGGCCATCGAGGCGCTCGGCCTGAGCCTGCCCGACAGCTCGGCCCAGCTCGCCAACTCCAAGGCCAAGCTCGAGGACTGCGCCAAGGCAGGCGCGGCCGTGGTCGAGCTGCTGCGCCGCGGCATCCGCCCCTCCGACATCCTCTCCAAGGAGGCCTTCGAGAACGCCATCACGGTCGTCATCGCCCTCGGCGGCTCGACCAACGCCGTCCTGCACCTCATCGCCATGGCCCACACGGCCGGCATCCCGCTCGGTCTCGAGGACTTCGAGCGCCTCGGCCGCAAGGTCCCCGTGCTCTGCGACCTGAAGCCGAGCGGCAAGTACAACATGGCCCACTTCGTCCGCATCGGCGGCCTGCAGCCCCTCCTCCGCCAGCTGCTCGACGCCGGCCTCCTGCACGGCGGCTGCCTCACGGTCACCGGCCGCACGGTGGCGGAGAACCTCGCGGGCGTCCGCCACTACGGGCCCGACCAGGACGTCGTCCGGCCGATGTCGAACCCGATCAAGCCCGACAGCCACCTGCGCGTCCTGCGCGGCAACCTCGCCCCCGAGGGCTCGGTGGCGAAGATCTCCGGCAAGGAGGGCCTGCGCTTCTCCGGCCAGGCCATCGTGTTCGAGTCCGAGGAGGCGAGCCTGCGCGGGATCCTCGACGGCAAGGTCGCCGAGGGCCACGTCATCGTCATCCGCAACGAGGGTCCCGTCGGCGGCCCCGGCATGCGCGAGATGCTCGGGCCCACGAGCGCGGTGATGGGCAAGGGCCTCGGCAAGGCCGTCGCCCTCATCACCGACGGCCGCTTCTCGGGCGGCAGCCACGGCTTCGTGGTCGGCCACATCACCCCCGAGGCCGCGCTCGGCGGCCCGCTCGCGCTCGTGCGCGACGGCGACCGCATCACCATCGACGCGGAGCGCAACGAGATCAACCTGGAGGTGCCCGAGGCCGAGATCGCCGCGCGCCGCGCGGCCTGGAAGGCCCCGGCTCCCAAGGCGACGCGCGGCGTGCTGGCCAAGTACGCCCGCCAGGTCGCCTCGGCCTCGCTCGGCGCGGCCACCGACCGCTGACCGCCCGAAGAACGCTTGCATGGCGGCAGCTCGGCGGGAGAGTGGGGGCATGGACACGGGCTTCGAGGCCTTCCGCTCCGGGCTGCTCGCCGCGCCCGGGCTCGACTTCGGCTTCTGGCTGGACCTGAGCCGCGCCCGCCTGCCCGGGCCCGACGCCGCGCTCGACCGCCGTCTCGCCGAGGCGCTGCGCGCCTCGGCCGAGCTCGAGGCCGGCGCGATCGCCAACCCCGACGAGAACCGCCAGGTCGGCCACTACTGGCTGCGCGCGCCCCAGCTCGCCCCGTCCCCCGAGATCGCCGCGGCCATCGGGGCGGCCCGGCGGGACATCGCGGCGTTCGCGGCGCGGGTCCACTCGGGCGAGATCCGCGGTCCGGGAGGCGCCTTCACCGACCTCCTCGTCATCGGCATCGGCGGCTCGGCGCTCGGCCCCCAGCTGCTGGCCGACGCGCTCGGCGGCGCGGCCGACCGGCTCCGCGTCCATTTCATCGACAACACCGACCCGGACGGCTTCGACCGCGCGTGGGCGGGCCTCGGCGACCGCCTCGACCGCACCCTGGTCGTCGTGATGTCCAAGTCCGGCGGCACCCCCGAGCCGCGCAACGCCCTGCGCGAGACCGAGGCCCGCTGGAAGGCCGCGGGCCTGCGGCTCGGCCCCCAGGCGGTCGCCGTCACCGGCGCCGGGAGCCAGCTCGACCGCGAGGCGGCCGCGTCGGGCTTCCTCGCCCGCTTCCCGATGTGGGACTGGGTGGGCGGCCGCACGAGCGTGATGGGGCCCGTCGGCCTGGTGCCCGCGGCGTTGCAAGGCATCGACACCGAGGCCCTTCTCGCGGGCGCGGCGGAGATGGACGCGCTCACCCGCGATCCCGACCTCGCCCGCAACCCCGCGGCCCGCCTCGCGGCGGCCTGGCTCCACCTGACCGAGGGCAAGGCCAAGCGCGCGATGGTCGTCCTGCCGTACAAGGACCGCCTCGTCCTGCTCTCGCGCTACCTTCAGCAGCTCGTGATGGAGTCGCTGGGCAAGTCCCACGACCTCTCGGGCAAGCTGGTGCGGCAGGGGCTCACCGTGTACGGCAACAAGGGCTCGACCGACCAGCACGCCTACATCCAGCAGCTGCGCGACGGCCCGGACGACTTCTTCGCCGTCTTCCTCGAGGTGCTGCGCGACCGCGAGGGCCCCTCGCCCGAGGTCGAGCCCGGCGTGACCAGCGGCGACTACCTCCAAGCCTTCCTCCTGGGCACGCGCGAGGCGCTGTCCTCCC
Organism: uncultured Opitutia bacterium; assembly: GCA_903868455.1. Lineage (GTDB taxonomy): Bacteria > Verrucomicrobiota > Verrucomicrobiia > Opitutales > UBA953 > UBA8828. The sequence goes on along the minus strand of CAIPVK010000062.1, from coordinate 455 downwards.
AAGGCAAGGCGAGCGTCACCCTCACCCTCGACGCCGTCGACGCCCGGGCCTTGGGCCGCGTGATCGCCCTCTTCGAGCGCACGGTCGGACTTTACGCCAACCTGCTGAACATCAACGCCTACCACCAGCCCGGCGTCGAGGCCGGCAAAAAGGCCGCCGGCGAGGCCCTCGAGATCCTGAAGGGGATGCTGCGCGCGCTCGAGGCGCGCCCCGGGGTCGGCAGGACCGCCGAGGAACTGGCGAGGGAAATAGGGCTTGAGGCGGGGGCTGAAACGGTGTTCAAGATGGGACTCCGCCTCTCGCGGAACGGTCGGATCGCCTGCCTGCCCCACGCCGACCCTGCCAAGACCCTCTTCCAAACCCGAACTTCCCCCAACTCCCCCGTATCATGACCAAGTCGACCAACCTGGCCATCCGCATCGTCGGCATCGTCGGCGCCCTCGCCGCCGGCGCCT
>CAIPVK010000061.1 GCA_903868455.1 uncultured Opitutia bacterium | reverse complement strand
TCAATCATCCATCTCCCTCCCCATCTGGTCGGGGAGGAAGCCATAGTAGATCCCGATCCAGACCCTCCAGGCGAATCCGTGGATGAACCAGGGAAGGATGAGCCCGCCCGCCGCCGCGGCCCAGGCGACCGTCTTCCATCCGATCCAGCCGAGCGCGCCCGGGATGAGCAGCAGCGGGAGGTAGCCGAAGGCGACGAGGCCGTAGTTCCAGACCAAGGCCCCGAGGAAGAAGCCGCCGCGGCGGCGGAGCACGAGGCCGCAGGACGCGCAAGCCGGGGCGACATCCCAGAAGGGCGCGTCCGGGAGCCTCGCCTCGCACCGCGGGCATCTCCCGCGCGCGGTCCGCAGGAGCGGCGCGGGGTCGAAGCTCATCGGTCGAGTCGGTCGGCGAGGGCGCGGGCGAGGGTCCGAAGGACGGCGACGCGCGCGGCGCGCTTGTCGTCGGCCGGGATCACATGCCAGGGGGCGTGGGGCGTGTCGGTCCGCGCGACCATGTCCTCCGCGGCCTCCAGATGGACGTCCCATTTCGCCCGGTTGCGCTCGTCCTCCGCCGTCATCTTGTGCCGCTTGTGCGGCGAGTCCCAGCGCAGGCGGAAGCGCCGGAGCTGCTCCTCCTTGGAGAGGTGGAGCCAGAACTTCAGCACCACCGCGCCCGACTCGGCCAGCCGGGCCTCGAAGGCGTTGATCTCGGCGTAGGCGCGCTGCCACTCGACCGGCTTGCAGAAACCCTCGACGCGCTCCACGAGCACGCGCCCGAACCACGAGCGGTCGAACACCGCCATCCGCCCCGCCGCGGGGACCTTCGTCCAGAACCGCCAGAGGTAGTGGCGCGCCTTCTCCTCGGGCGTCGGCGCGGGCGTGGGGTGCACGGCGAGGTGGGAGGCGTCCATCATGGCCGCGAGGCGTCGCGTGACGCCGCCCTTGCCGGCCGCGTCGGGACCCTCGAGCACGAGGACCGTCGGGATGCCGCGTCGCGCGGCCTGGCGGGTGAGCTGGCCGAGCCGCACCTGCCACTTGCGGATGAGGCGGGAGTAGTCCTCCTTGGGCAGCTCCTGGTGCACCGCCGCCTCGAGCAGGCCGCGCGGCCGCAGGCGCGAGGCTTGCCGCGGCTTGGCCAGGCGGGCGCGCGGCCGGGCGAGCTGGTCGGCGACGATGCGCCCTCCCGCGAGGTCGCGGACCTTGGCCTCGGCTCCCGGGGCCAACCGCCAACCGTGTCCGGCGGGGGAGGACAGGCGTCGGCAATCCTCGGCGAGGCGCGCCGCCGCGCCGTCGGCGAGCATCAGGTCCTCCTTGGTCACGGTCCAACCCTCGGCCTCCGTGTCCTCGTCCGCCATCTGGCGCTTCCGAAGGGATTTCCTCGGCGTGCCGATCCAGACCTTGGCCAGCGCGACGCCGTCGGCGAGCAGCGTCTCCTCGAACTGGCGAAGGGCGCGCAGCCGCTCGCGGAGGGCCTCCTTGGCGAGCTCGCCGCGGGCCGCCTCGAGCGCGGTGCGCGTGACCCAGTCGCCGACCACGACGGTGATGCGCCCCTTGGCCGGCATCTTGGTCCAATAGGGCCAGAGGAAGGGGCGTCCGCCGTGGCACGGATTGTCCTCGGTCGGCGCGCAGACCTCGACCGTCCGGGCGTCGAACCATTCCTGGAGGCGGTTGGCGAAGCCGCTGGCGCCCAGGCGGTCGTTGCCGCCGACCAAGATGACGGCGCCCCGCCCGTCGGCGACCAGGCGGCGCTGGACGCGCAGGAGGCGGAGGTGGAGGGCCGAGGCGGCACGTTCCTTGGCGGCGGCGCCGGGAGGGGGCATGACCCCTTTCTATCCGCCCGCCGCGCGGGGAAAAGGCGAAAGGCGGGTCCGTCACCCGCTTGTCACCCGCCCTCGCTTGCCCCCCGCCCCCGCCCGCCTCATGATGGGGGGATGCAGGAGATCGCCGCCGCCCTTCCCGAGCGCTTCGAGCGCGAGCTGAGCTGGCTCGATTTCAACGGGCGCGTGCTCGGCCTGGCGCGCGAGCGGTCCGTCCCCCTGCTCGAGCGCGTGCGCTTCCTCTCGATCGTCAGCTCCAACCTCGACGAGTTCTTCGAGATCCGCGTGGCCGGGCTCCTGCAGCAGGCGGAGTCCGCCTCCGCGTCCGCCGGCAACGGCCTGCTCGAGGAGGTCCTGCGCCGCGCCCATGCGCAGGTCGCCGAGCAATACCGCGTCTGGCGCGAGGAGCTCAGCCCGGCCCTGGCGGCCGAGGGCGTCCTCGCCCGCGAGAAGGGCGAGCTCACCGCCGCCGAGCTGGAGGGCCTGGGCGACCGTTTCGACCGCGAGATCCTGCCCGCCCTCACCCCGCTGGCCGTCGATCCCGCCCACCCCTTCCCGGTCCTCACCAACAAGAACCTCTACCTCGCGGTGCGCCTGGCCGGGGCCAAGGGCGCGCCCGCCCGCGTGGCGGTCGTGCCCGTGCCCCGCATCCTGCCCCGCATCCTCGTGCTCGGCAAGGAGGGCCGGGGGCTGCGGTTCACCTACCTGTCCTACGTCATCAAGGCGTTCCTCGGGCGGCTCTTCCCCGGGCTGAAGGTGCTCGGCGCCTGGGCCTTCCGCATCACGCGCAACAGCGACCTCTACGTCGACGAGGACGAGGAGGGAAACCTCATCGAGGCGATCGAGGAGGAGATCCATCGCCTGCGGAAGGGCGCGGTCGTGCGGCTCGAGATCTCGGGGGACGCGCCCGAGGACCTCGTGGCCTGGCTGCGCGCGGCCCTCGACCTGCCCGCCGAGGGCGTCTTCCGCATCGACGGCCCGGTCAACCTGCTGCGCCTCGGCGCGCTCATCGACGCCGTCGCGCGGCCCGACCTCGTCTACCCGCCGCTCCAGCCGTCCGTGCCCGCGGGCATGGGCGAGGGCGACAACCTGTTCGCCCGCATCGGCCGCGGCGACGTCCTCCTGCACCATCCCTACGAGTCCTTCTCGCCGGTGGTGGACTTCATCCGCCAGGCCGCGCGCGACCCCGAGGTGGTCTCCATCAAGCTGACCCTCTACCGCACCAGCGGCGACTCGCCCGTGGTCGAGGCCCTGAAGGCCGCGGCGGAGGCGGGCAAGCAGGTCACCGCCCTGATCGAGCTGCGCGCGCGCTTCGACGAGCTCAACAACATCGCCTGGGCCCGCCAGCTGGAGGAGTCGGGCGCGCACGTGGTCTACGGCCTCGTCGGCTACAAGACCCACTGCAAGGCCTGCCTCGTCGTCCGCCGCGAGAAGGGCGGGGTCCTCCGCCGCTACGCCCACCTCGGGACGGGCAACTACAACCCGCGCACGGCCAAGGTCTACACCGACCTCTCGCTCTTCACCGCCGACCCCGAGCTCACGGCCGACGTCGGCCTGCTCTTCAACGTCCTGACCGGCAACCTGTCCTCGCCCTCCTTCCGCCACGCCCTGGTCGCGCCCTTCGACCTCCAGCGCCGCATGGTCGAGCTGATCGACGCCGAGGCCGCCGCCGCCCGCGCCGGCCGGCCCTCGGGCGTCTTCGCCAAGGTCAACAGCCTGGTGGACCCCTCGGTCATCGACGCCCTCCAGCGCGCCTCGCAGGCGGGCGTCCCCATCGAGCTCGTGGTCCGCGGCATCTGCTGCCTCGTGCCCGGCGTGCCCGGTCGCAGCGAGACCATCCGCGTGCGGAGCGTGCTGGGTCGCTTCCTCGAGCACAGCCGGATCTTCCGCTTCCTCAACCACGGCGGGGAGCCGCTCGTCTACCTCGGGAGCGCCGACTGGATGCAGCGCAACTTCGTGCGCCGCGTGGAGTGCGTCTTCCCCGTCCGCGACCCCTCGCTGCGCCGCAGGGTCGAGTCCGAGGTCATCGCCGCCTACCTCGGGCGCCTTGGCGACGCCACCTTCCTCGGGCCCGACGGCGCGCACGTCCCGGCCGCGCCCGAGGGGCGCGACGCCCCGGGCGTGCAGGACGCCTTCCTCGCCCTCGCGGCCAAGCCCGCGGCCGCCGACAAGCGCGCCAAGTTCCGCCCGCGCAAGGCGGGGCGCTGAGGGGCGGGCGCCGGCCTCAGATCAGGCCGAGCTCCATCTTGCCGTCCTCGGAGATCATCGACTGGGTCCAGGGCGG
>CAIPVK010000060.1 GCA_903868455.1 uncultured Opitutia bacterium | reverse complement strand
GGGTAGCAGGTCAGCGTGTTGTAGGAGCCGCGGTTGACGAAGCCGAGGACGGGGTCCTTGGCGACCTCGTTGCAGAAGCGGACGCAGCGCGAGCAGAGGATGCAGCGCTCGTCGTCGAGCGTCACGCGCGGCCCGAGGCGGGTGCGCTTGGGCTTGGCGTTCTTCTCATCGACGTAGCGCGAGACGCCGCGGCCGTACTGGGCCGAGTATTCCTGCAGCTTGCACTCGCCGGCCTGGTCGCAGATCGGGCAGTCGAGCGGGTGGTTGACGAGGAGGAGCTCCGTCACGCCCTCGCGGCAGGCCTTGACGGTCGGGGAGTCGAGCCGGACGTGCAGGCCGGGGCTGACGGTGGTGGCGCAGGCGATGGCGGGCTTGGGCTGCCAGCCGATCTTGGGCTTGCCGTTCTCCATCACGACCTCGCCCGTCGCGCGGTCGCGCAGGGGGGAGCCGAGCTCGACCAGGCACATGCGGCAGTTGCCGGCCACGGTGAGCTTGGGGTGGTAGCAGTAATGGGGGACCTCCTTGCCGATCGAGGCGAGGGCGTCGACGAGGTTGGCGCCGGCGGGGAGCTGGTGGTCGACGCCGTCGACGGTGACGGTGACAAGCGAGGGTTTGTTATCCGTGACCATGTCGCGGGAAAGGTGCCTTGGAACGTAGGTCAGCCCCCCCTCTCGGCAAGAGGGAAAGGGGATTTGTGGGAGCGAGGAGCGGGTTGCGGGTTGCGGGGAGCGGGGAGTGAGTGGGGTGTGGGGATCGGGGGCGGGGCGATGGACACGCGGCTAGCCCGCTTGCCTGCTAGATGGGGTGGCGAGGTGAGGCGTACCGTTAGGATGGCGGCTCAGGCGCGACATGGGCGCCAGCAGTCTCGCCGACATCGTGCCGTCACACGGAGAGCCATGGGAACCCCGCTCCCCACTCCTCGCACCCCGCTCCTCGCCTATCCCATCACCCTCGTCCAAAGGACCTTCAGGTAGCGGCCCTCGGGGTGGTGGGAGGCGGTCGGATGGTCGGGGCCGGCCCCGGTGCGGCCGAGGATCTGGAGGCGCCGGCCGTGGCGGTGGGCCGCCTTGCTGACGAGCTCCTCGAACTGGGCCTCGGAGACGAGGCCCGAGCAGGAGCAGGTCACGAAGAAGCCGCCCGGGGCGACGAGGTGCAGGGCGAGGACGTTGAGGTCGTTGTACTTCTTGAGGCCGTCGGCCACGTCCTCCTCGTCGCGTCCCTCGACGAACTTCGGGGGGTCGCAGAGGACGAGGTCCCAGGTCGCGCCGTTGCGCTGCATCTGCCGGGCCCAGGAGAAGGCGTCGGCGTGCACCCAGTCGACCCGCGCCTGGTTGAGGTTCGCGTTGCGCTTGGCCATGGCCACGGCCTTCTCGTCGAGGTCGACGCCCGTGACCTCGGTCGCGCCGGCGAGCTTGGCCGAGACGGAGAAGCCCCCGCTGTAGCAGCAGAGGTCGAGCGTCCGGCGCCCCTTGGCCAGCTGGCCGAAGAGACGTCGGTTCTCGCGCTGGTCGCAGAAGAAGCCCGTCTTGTGGCCCTCGGCGAAGTTCGCCTCGAGCCGCATGCCGTGCTCGCGGAAGCGCGCGTCGCGGACGGGCGAGCGGGGCACCTCGTGGGGCGGGATGCCCTCGAGCCGGCCGATGTGCGGGTCGACCTGCACGACCTCGCGCGTCGTGCCCGCGGCCGCGTGCAGGATGGGCAGCCAGCGGGGCAGGCGGCGGTGCACGGCGAGGGACGAGACCTCGACGGAGAGGGTGTCGCCGAGGCGATCGACGACGAGGCCCGAGAGCCCGTCTCCGTCGGCGTTGACCAGGCGGTAGGCGTCGCCCGCGGCGTCCAGCGCGAGCGTCTCGCGGCGCAGGGCGACGGCGCGCCGGAGCGCGGCCTCGAACCAGGCGTCGTCGGGGCGGACCGGCGTGTGCTTGATGACCCGGAGCGCGATGGGGGCGCCCGGGTTCCAGAGCCCGTAGCCGATGGGGCGGCCGTCCTTGTCGTGGACGGCGACGACGTCGCCGGGGCGGGCGTCGGGCGAGACCTCGCCGATCATCGTGCGGTAGACGTTCGGGCGGGAGGTGAAGGTCCGCAGCTGCACCCAGGGCTTCTCGCGCGGGGCGCCGTCCCCGGGGCCGGGGGAGGGTCGGTCGGAGGACGCGAGGCTCATCGCGGGGAGCGTCGGCCCGCCGGACGCGGCTGGCAAGCCCGGGTCATCGACCCAGGAAGGAGCAGACGTACTGGCAGATGCCGGCGTCGACGCGGATGAGGAAGCCCGAGCGGGCTGGCACCTCGAAGGCCTCGCCGGCGGCGTAGGTCCGGGTCGCGTCCGAGCCGTCCAGCCGCACCGCGCACGCGCCGTCCGTGATCTCCATCCGCTCGGCCTGCCCGGTGCCGAAATGGAACTCGCCGGGGAAGACGAGGCCGAGGGTCTTCCGCTCGCCGCCGGGCAGGTGGATCGTGTGCGAGACGACCTTGCCGCCGAAGTAGACGTTGGCCTTGGCCTCCGCGGAGACGCCGTCGAAGCGCATGCTCAGATGAGCTGCGGCGAGGCGGGCGCCGTGCCGTCGCGATGGCGGCGGACGGACTCCAGGTACTCGTCCTTGAACTTGGGCACCGCCGATTGGACCGGCCAGGCCACGGCCTCGCCGTGGGCGCAGATGGTGCGCCCGGCGACCTGGTTGGCGATGTCGAGCAGCATGGGGACGTCCTCGTCGCGACCGCCGCCGGCGACGATGCGCTTGGAGATGCGGGAGAGCCAGAGCGAGCCCTCGCGGCAGGGCGTGCACTGGCCGCAGGTCTCGTGGGCGTAGAAGGCGTTGAGGTTGGCCAGGGCCTGGATCATCTCGACCGAGTCGTCGAGGACGATGGTGCCGCCCGTGCCGAGCCCGGTGCCGCAGGCGGCGATGCTGTTGGCGTCGAGGGGGATGTCCTCCAGCGCCCAGTCGAACTCCTGCCCGTTGGGCAGCTTGCCCTTGAAGCGCTCGCCGAAGCGGAGGATCTTGGTCGAGGAGCCGCCGGGGATGATCGCCTTGAAGGTCCGCCCGTCGAGCGGGCCGCCGCAGAGGTCGAAGAGCAGCTCGCCGAAGGTGGCCTTGCCCGCCTCGATCTCGTAGAGGCCGGGGCGCTTGACCAGGCCCGAGACGCCCCAGATGTGGGTGCCGCTGTCGCCGGGGATGCCGATCTTGGCGAACTCGGCGCCGCCCATCGCGAGCACGTGGCGCACCTGGGCCATGGTCTCGGCGTTGTTGACGATGGTGGGGCAGTTGTAGAGGCCGAGGACGGCGGGGAAGTAGGGGGGCTTGATGCGCGGGTAGCCGCGCTTGCCCTCGAGCGACTCGATCAGGCCGGTCTCCTCGCCGCAGACGTAGCAGCCGCCGCCGCGGTGGACGACCACCTCGCACGAGTAGCCCGAGCCGAGGATGTTCGCGCCGAGGAAGCCCTTGGCCTTGGCCTCCTCGATGGCGCGGCGGAGGATCTTGGCGCCGTGCTGGAACTCGCCGCGGATGTAGACGAAGGCCTGCCTGGCCTGGATGGCCCACGCCGTGATGGCGATGCCCTCCAGCATCTGGTGCGGGTCCCTGTAGATGATCTGGCGGTCCTTGTAGGTGCCGGGCTCCGACTCGTCGGCGTTGACCACGAGGTAGGCGGGCTTGCCCGACTTGCGGTCGAGGAACTTCCACTTCATCCCGGTGGGGAAGCCGGCGCCGCCGCGGCCGCGCAGGCCGGAGGTCTCGACCTCCTTGCAGACGTCCTCCGGCTTCATGGCGACGGCCTTGCGCAGCGCCTCGTAGCCGCCGTGGCGCAGGTAGCAGTCGAGGTCGACGGTGTAGCCGGGCTTCCGGAGGTTGCCGTAGATGAGGGGGCGCTCGAGGGCGGGCATGGTCGTGCGGGGCGGGTCAGCCGTTCCACTCCGGCGTGCCGGGGGCGGGGGCGGCCTTGCCGTAGGCGGGGTCGGAGAGCGAGGCGCGGACCTTGGCGGCGAAGGCGGCGCCCTGGTCGGGCGTCACGTTCTCGTGCAGCGCGTGGTCGACCTGGACGACCGGGCCGCAGCCGCAGTCGGCGATGCACTCGACGAACTCCAGGGTGAAGTTCCCGTCGGCGGAGGTCTCGCCGCGGGCGCAGCCGAGGGCCTTCTCCAGCTCGGCCATCAGCGCGTAGGAGCCGCGTAGGGCGCAGGAGAGGGTCCGGCAGACGCGGATGTGGCGCCGGCCGACGGGGGCCAGGCGGAACATCGGGTAGAAGGTCACGACCTCGCGCACCTGCATCGGCGTCACGCCGACCTTGGCGGCGATCCACGCCTCGTCCTCCGGCGCGATGTGCCCGCGGTCCTCCTGCACGAGGTGCAGCAGGGGCAGGGTGGCGCTGCGCGCCTGGGGGTATTGGGCGACGATGGCGTCGGCCTGGGCGAGGGTCTCGGGCTTGAGGGACATGGTCAGCGGTCGCACTCGCCCATGACGAAGTCGAGCGAGCCGAGGATGGAGGGGATGTCGGTCAGGTGGTGGCCGGGCACGATCTCCGGGAGGATGGAGAGCGAGACGAAGCTGGGGCCGCGGATGCGCAGGCGCCAGGGCACGCCGCCGCCCTTGGAGACGATGTAGAAGCCGAGCGCGCCCTTGGGGTTCTCGGCCTCGAAGTAGGTCTCGCCCGCGGGGATCTGCGGGCCCTCGGTCACCAGCATGAAGTTCTGGATGAGCTCCTCCATCTTGGTCATGACCTTGGCCTTGGCCGGGAGCACGATGCGGGGCTGGTCGACGCAGCTGACGGGGCCGTCGGGCAGCTTGGCCAGCGCCTGGCGGAGGATGGCGACCGACTGGCGCATCTCCTCCATGCGGACGAGGTAGCGGTCGTAGCAGTCGCCCTTGGTGCCGACCGGCACGTCGAAGGCGTACCGCTCGTAGCCGGAATACGGCTTGTCCTTGCGCAGGTCGAGCGGCACGCCCGAGGCGCGCAGGTTGGCGCCGGTCAGGCCGTAGGCCAGGGCGCGCTCCTTGGAGATGACGCCCAGGCCCTCGGTGCGCTCGAGGAAGATGCGGTTGCGGGTCAGGAGGCCGTCGACCTCGTCGACCACCTTGAGCACGCCGTCGCAGAAGGCCGAGACCCGTCCGGTCCAGCCCTCGGGCAGGTCGCGGGCCAGGCCGCCGACGCGGGTGTAGCTGGTGGTGAAGCGGGCGCCGGTCAGCTCCTCGAACAGGCTGTAGAGCTTCTCGCGCTCGTTGAAGGTGTACATGAACACCGTCCAGGCGCCGGTGTCCATCGCGTAGACGCCGATGCCGAGCAGGTGGGAGGAGATGCGGGCCATCTCGCAGCAGAGCACGCGGATGGCCTCGGCGCGCGGGGGCACGCGGATGCCCGCGAGGTTCTCGACCGCGATGGCGTAGGCCACGTTGTTCGCGAGGGGCGCGAGGTAGTCGAGCCGGTCCGTGTAGGGCACGAACTGGTTGTAGGTCATGGCCTCGGCGATCTTCTCGTCGCCGCGGTGCAGGTACCCGATGACGGGATCGCACTTGGTGACCGTGTCGCCGTCGAGCTCGAGGCGCAGGCGCAGCACGCCGTGGGTGGCGGGGTGCGACGGCCCGAGGTTGAGCTGCATGCGCTCCGCGCCGAGCTCCTCGGAGCGGGCGCCGATGTCGCCGAGGGAGATCTCCTTGGTGGTCTTGGACATGGTCGGTTCAGCGGCGGGGGTTGTCCTCGCTCCAGGACTCGTCGCGGGCTAGGGGCTCGGCCTTGGCCATCGTGCCGCCGGGCGAGACGAAGGGGCCGCCCATCATGGGCGCGGCCTCCACGCGGCGGCCGGTGACGGCGGCGACGTCGGCGGCGGGCAGCTCGACGGGGACGCCGGCGAGGGGGAACTCCTTGCGCAGCGGGTGGTGCGGGTAGCCGTCCCACATGAGGATGCGGCGCAGGTCGGGGTGGCCGTCGAAGCGGATGCCGAGGAGGTCGAAGGCCTCGCGCTCGTGCCAGTCGGCGCCGGGGTGGACGGCCGAGACGGTGGGGACGGCGGGGGAGGCGTCGTCGGGGCAGGCCGCGGCCACGCGCAGGTAGGCGTGGTGGGACGAGCCGAGCAGGTGCAGCACGACCGAGAAGCGCGGGCTCGCGCCGGGGCCGGCGTCGACGCCCGTCAGGTCGGCGAGCAGGTCGAAGCCGTGCGCGTCGCGGAGGCGGCGGACGGTGTCGGCGAGGGCCGCGGCGGGCACCTCGAGGCCCGCCATGTCGCGGGAGGGGCGGGGCTTCGCGCCCGGGATGGCGGCCGAGAGCTCGGCGACGAGGGAGGCG
>CAIPVK010000059.1 GCA_903868455.1 uncultured Opitutia bacterium | reverse complement strand
TGGCCCTGGCTGATCCGCTGGGCGGCGGGCGTGCCGAGGGGCAGGGGGTTGTTGAGCGCGGCCGGCACGCCGGCGAGCTCGCCCGTGGCGGTGGCGCGGCGGTCGGGCCCGGCCTCCTGCTGCAGGTGCGCGAGCGCGAGGCGCCCCGACATGACCGCGTTGAGCCGGGCGCGCGTCATCTGCTGCGCCGACTCGGCGCCGCGCGACTCGACCATGAGGAAGCCCGAGAGCGAGAGCAGCGTGAGGACGAGCAGGGTCATCACGGCCAAGGCGAGGACGAGGGCGAAGCCGCCCCGGGTCGTCGCCTCGGCCGCGCGTCGACGCATGCTCAGCGCGCGGCGGGCTTGCGGGCCGCGGTCGCGGCGCCGTTGGCCGGGGGGGCGACGACGGGCTCGGGCGCGATGCGCTCCTCGATCCCGCGGAAGCTCACGATGCCCGGCTGGGAGGGGTCGGGCATCACGAACCAGAGCGTGCGGACGTCCTCGAGCTGGAGCCAGCGGAGGCCGCCCGCGACCTTCCACTCCTCGCCGTCGGCGAGCAGGAACTGGCCCTGGCCGTAGTCCTCGGCCTTGACCGCCGGCCGCAGGAGGAAGTCGCGCCCGGGGGCGAGCACCTCGCGCGCGCCGGGGAAGTTCAGCCCGAGCGGCCGGTTGCAGAGGTTGAAGATGCGGAGCGTGCCGCCGCCCGTGCGGTTGCCGGTGTCGGGGATGAGGCTCATCGCGAGCCGCTCGCCGCGGCCGTGGACGACGGCGAGGAAGGTGCCGCCCTCGGGCGGGACGGCGGCCGCGACGGCGGGGACGAGCAGGGGCTTGCCCTCCGGGTCCTTGCCCTCGCGGTAGAAGGTCAGGCGACCCTCCGGGCAGCGCAGCTTGAGCCCGTGGGTGAGGGCGTGGCTGTGGAGCGTGAGGGGCTGCGGCTTGCCCGCGTCGCCCTCGACGGCGAGGGCGATCCGGGGCTCGTCGAAGCTCAGCGCGCGCACCTCCACCACCGGGGCGGCCGGCGACGCGGCCAGCAGGGCGCTGAGGAGGAGCGGGAGCACGCCCCACTATGAAAAGCGGTCGCCCCAATCCTCCACCCCAAACTTCGTTTTTATCCCCTTTTTTCCCGCCGGGACCGGGTTCGTCACCGAACCGTCGCGGGACCGCCGCATTGTGCCGTCTTTTCGCCATTTCGCGTCGCCCGGGGTTGAGTTATTCACAGAGGGCTGGGCATAATTGGCGCTGTCCAACCCCCCTTTCCCGTCCAGCATCCCCCGTCCCATGGCCGAAAGGACCGCCAAGCGCCGCCTGCCCGACCCCAACGCCCCGTCCGACGGGCGGGTCCCGCCGCACAACCTCGACGCCGAGCGCGGCCTCGTCGCGAGCATCCTGATCGACGGCGGCGACACGCTCCAGGCCTGCCTCCAGGAGCGCCTGATGCCGGAGCATTTCTTCAGCCCGGCGCACCAGGACATCTTCCGCGCGGCCGTCGCCCTGTCGCAGCGCAACGTCGGCATCGACGAGATCACGCTGGCCGAGGAGCTCCGCGTCCAGGGGCGCCTCGAGTCGGCCGGCGGCGTGCCCTACGTCAACGAGCTCTCCAGCCTCGTGGCGACGAGCGCCAACGCGCGCCACTGGCTGACCATCGTCCGCGAGAAGTTCTACCTCCGCCAGCTCATCGCCACCTCGGTCGCGACGGTCGAGAAGGCGCACGGCCACGCCGAGGGCATCGACCGCCTCCTCGAGGAGGTCGAGCAGGCCTTCTTCCGCATCAGCGAGTCGCGCATCGCCGAGAGCGTGCAGCCCGTGGACAAGCCCATCGGCGAGGCCATGGACCTGGTCGAGCGCATCATCCGCGACCGCAACTCCGCCCAGGGCATCCCGACCGGCTTCCCCGAGCTCGACGCGCTCACCTTCGGCTTCCAGCCCGGCCAGATGATCGTCGTGGCCGCCCGCCCGGGCATGGGCAAGACCTCCATCGCCCTCAACTTCATCGAGGCCGCCATCTTCCCGCGCCGCGCCGGCGCGCGGCCCGCGCGCACGCTCCTCTTCTCGCTCGAGATGCCCGCGCGCGAGCTCGCCCTGCGCCTCCTCTGCTCCCGCGCCCGCGTCAACCTGACCAAGCTGCGCAGCGCCCACCCCGACGCCCAGATGCAGCGCGACCTCGCCGAGGCCGCGCTCGAGTACAAGGGCCGCCCCCTGCTCATCGACGACAACGGCGGCCAGAACATCCTCGAGATCCGCGCCAAGTGCCGCCGCGCCCACTCGCGCGAGCCGCTCGACCTCATCGTCATCGACTACATCCAGCTCATCAACGGCCTGGACCCCTCGCTCCCGCGCGAGCAGCAGATCGCCGAGGTCTCCCGCAGCATCAAGGCCATGGCCAAGGAGTTCTCCGTGCCGGTCATCGCCCTCGCCCAGCTCAACCGAAAGTCCGAGGACGAGGGGCGCCCGCCCCGCATGTCCGACCTGCGCGAATCCGGCTCGATCGAGCAGGACGCCGACATCGTCATGCTCATCGCCAAGGCCTCCTCCGCCGACCGCAAGGCGCTGGAGGGCGACGCCGAGACCCCGACCGAGGGGGGCATGTTCCTGCGCGACCTAATCGTTGCCAAGAACCGCAACGGCCCCACAAACGACGTGAAGCTCTACTTCAACGCGGGCCTGACCCGCTTCGAGGTGCCCGCCCGAGACCACCCGCACGCCCCATGATCCCCGCCCCCTCCCGCCGCCTGGCCCGCCTGCTCCTGGCCGCGGCGCTCCTGCCGGCCGCCGCGCTCGCGGCCGAGCCGACCGTGCGGGAGGTGCGCGTCGAGGTCGCCGGCAAGGGCGCCGTCGCCGAGGCCTTCGTGCTCGGCCACGTCGCGTTGCGCCCCGGCCAGCCCTACTCCCGCGAGGCCGCGGCCGACACCGTCCGCTCGCTCTACGCCACCGGCCGATTCGCCCAGGCCGAGGTCCTGCCCGAGCTCGACGCCGCCGGCGGCACCGCCGTCGTGCGCGTCATCGTCGAGCCCCGGCCCGTCATCGCGGAGGTCCGCGTCGAGGGCCTGGAGGACAAGGTGGACGCCGACGACCTGCTCGAGGAGCTCGGCGTCGCCGCGGGGGAGCCGCTCGACCCCGTGCGCCTGACCCAGGGGCGCAACAAGGCCCTGAAGTTCCTGCGCAAGAAGCGCCCGCTCGCCGCCCTCGAGGTCGTCCCGGCCCCGCGCGAGGACGGCCGCGTCGACCTCGTCGTCCGCGCCGCGCTCACCCCCGAGATGCGCGTCCGCCGCGTCCGCATCGAGGGCGCCTCGGCGCTCGCCGAGGCCGACCTGCTCGAGGACCTCGAGCTCAAGGCCTCGACCTGGCGCTGGTGGAAGCTCTCCGGCCTGACCGGCGGCGGCCGCCTCTCCGCCGACGAGTACCGCGAGGACTGCGAGACCCTGCTCGCGCACTACCGCGCGCAGGGCTTCCTCGACGCCGAGCTCGACTCGACCGACGCCGCGGTGGCCTGCCCGGTGGTCGAGGTCGACGGCGACGAGGGCTGGGTCGACGTCGTCTTCCGCGTCCGCGAGGGCCGGCGCTACGCCGTCGGCGCCCTCGCTGTCACGGGCAACGACCTCGGCCGCGCGCCCGGCTCGCCGTTCTCGACCGAGTCCCTGCTCGCCGCCGTGGCGCGTCCCTCCGCCCGCTCGGGGCTCGTGGTGGCCGCGACCGACCGCCTCGAGACCGGCTCGTGGTACAGCGCCGCCGCCGTCGAGGTCGCGGTGGACAAGCTCCGCGAGGCCTACGGCCGCCGCGGGCACCTCGACGTCCAGATCGGCGTCGTCCGGACCCCCAACCTCGCCACCGGCGCGATCGACCTGCGCTTCGAGATCCGCGAGGGCGCCCCGAGCACCGTCCGCCAGGTCCTGATCGAGGGCAACACCAAGACCCGCTCCACCGTCATCGCGCGCGAGCTCGCGCTCCAGCCCGGCGACCTCTTCGACCTCGAGGCCGCGCGCCGCTCCGAGTCGCGCCTGCGCAACACCCGCTTCTTCGAGACGGTGCGCGTCGCGCCCGTCCCCACCGCCGTCCCCGACCAGCGCGACGTCCTCGTGGCGGTCAAGGAGGGCCCCACCGGCCAGGTCTCCTTCGGCGCCGGCTTCAGCTCGGTCGAGCAGCTGGTCGGCTTCGTCGAGTACTCCGAGGGCAACTTCGACGTCTCCAACCCCGAGGGTTGGTTCCGCGGCGGCGGCCAGAAGTTCCGCCTCCGCGTGTCGGCGGGCAACCTCTCCAACTCCATCGAGCACAGCTTCGAGGAGCCCTCGCTCTGGGAGCGCGACCTCGCCGTCGGCTACAACCTCTACCAGCGCTTCTCCGGCTTCCAGTCGAGCTACTACGACCTGCAGACCCGCGGGGCCGACGTCTACGCGCGCCGCAACATCCTCGGCGTGCAGGCCCGGCTCTCGCTCGGCGTGCGCAGCGTGGAGCTGCGCGACGTCAACGCGGCCATCGTGCCTCAGGATGTCCTCGACGCCTCGGGCGGGACGACCGACATCCCCGAGCTCTCGCTCTCGCTCGCCCGCGACACCCGCGACGACCTGATGTTCCCGACCCGCGGCTCCCGCGTGGCGCTGACCAACACGCTGGCCGGCGGCGGCCTCGGCGGGGACGTCGACTACCTCAAGACCGACCTGAAGGCCGGGACCTGGTTCCTCATCTCGCGCGAGGCCAACCAGACCCTCGGCCTGGTCGCCCGCCTCGGCACCTATCAGGACAACGCGCCGGTGCCCTTCCACGAGCGCCAGTTCCTCGGCGGCGCCTACGACCTGCGCGGCTTCAAGTACAACCACGTCGGCGCGGCGGACACCTTCCAGTCGTCCGTCGGCAATCCCGCCGGCCTCCAGCAACCGGTCGGCGGCCTCACCTACGGCATGGTCAGCGCCGAGTACCTCATCCAGGCCTCGGACAACCTCCGCTGGGCCGCCTTCACCGACTGGGGCTTCCTCAACAAGGCCTCCAACGATTTCTCGCCCGACCAGATCAACGGCGACGCGGGCATCGGCCTGCGCATCCTCCTGGGCGGGGCCGTCCTCCGGCTCGACTTCGGCTTCCCCCTGCGGGACACCCTCAAGAACGGCAAGACGGTCAACGACGACGGGATGCAGCTGAACTTCAGCTTCGGCACCTTCTTCTGAGCCTTCCGGGGGTTTTCTGCTGTTGCCAAGCCCCGCGGGGCGGGCTTCCTTGGGGGTCTTCCCTATCCCCATCATGAAGCCGTTCGTCGCCCTCCTCGCCCTCGCCGCCACCCTCTCGGCCAACCCGCCCAAGGTCGGCGTCGTCGACGCCGCGGAGATCTCCAAGAAGTACACCAAGGCCGTCGAGCAGCAGGCCAGCATCCAGAAGTCCATCGACAACGCCAAGGTCGCCGTCCAGGAGAAGGTCGACGAGGTCCAGCGCCTCCAGGCCGACCTCCAGGAGACCCAGAAGCGCGCCCAGTCGCCCCTCCTCTCCGACTCCGGCAAGCAGCAGATCTCCCAGGAGCTCCGCGGCAAGGAGGAGACCTTCCGCCAGCGCTACGGCGCCCTCCAGCAGCTCGACCAGGAGGCCCGCACCACCATCCAGGGCCGCGTGCAGGAGATGTCCCGCGCCATCGACGCCGACCTCCGCCCCGCGGTGGAGAAGGTCGCCAAGGCCAAGGGTCTCCAGCTCGTCCTGCCCAAGGGCTCGGCCTTCTACGCCGACGGCTCCCTCGACATCACCGAGGCCGTCCTCGCCGAGCTGAACGCCAACTACAAGCCCGCCGCTCCCGCCGAGGCCCCGAAGGCCGAGGCGCCCAAGGCCGACGCCAAGAAGTGACCCGAGCGCCCCTGCCCCGCAGGGGCGCCTCCTTTGGCCATGTCGATCTCGCTCACCCTCGAGGCGCTCGCCCGGCTGACCGAGGCCAAGGCGACCGAGGGTGACGCCGCGGCGCTCGCCCGCCGGCTGACGGGCATCGCCGCCCTGGCCGACGCCGGCCCCGACGACCTCTCCTTCCTCGGCAACCCGCGCTACGCCGCCGAGGTCGCGACCAGCCGCGCCGGCGCCGTCCTCGTGCCGTCCGACCATCCCGGCGCGCCCGCGCCCGGCCAGGCCTTCGTCCGCGTCGACCGCCCGTCCTACGCGCTCGCCCTGGTGTGCGCCGCGGTCGAGGCCTCGCTCTGGCCGCGCCCGCCCGCGGGCGTCCACCCCTCCGCCGTCGTCGACCCCGCGGCCTGCGTCGACCCGACGGCCCACGTCGGCCCCGGCTGCACGCTGCTCGCCGGCGCGAGCGTCGGCCCGCGCGCCGTGCTCGAGGCCCAGTGCCACCTGGGCGCGGGCGCCTCGGTCGGCGCCGACAGCTGGCTCAAGCCGCGCGTCACGGTCGGCGACCATTGCGTCGTGGGCGCGCGCTGCCGCCTGCAGAGCGGCGCGGTGGTCGGCTCGGACGGCTTCGGCTACGAGCCGGTCGGCGACCGCGTCGAGCGCATCCCCCAGGTGGGCGTCGTGGTGCTGGAGGACGACGTCGACATCGGCGCCAACACCACCCTCGACCGCGCGCGCTTCAGCCGCACCGTCGTGGGGCGGGGCACGAAGATCGACAACCTCGTGCAGGTCGCCCACAACGTCCGCATCGGCCGACAGTGCCTCGTCACCGCCCAGGTCGGCATCGCCGGCTCCACCGTGCTCGGCGACGGCTGCGTGCTCGGCGGCCAGTCCGGCGTCGCCGGCCACCTGCGCCTCGGCGACGGCGTCCGGCTCGGCGCCCAGGCCGGCCTCTTCGAGGACGTCCCCGCGGGCGGCTTCATGAACGGCTCGCCCGCCGTCCCCTTCGGCCTCGAGCGCCGCATGGCCGTCCTCTCGCGGCGGCTGCCCGAGCTCTTCAAAAAGGTTGATTCGCTGGCGGCCGCCTTGGACGCTCTCCGGAAGGACGCGCCATGACCCTCCCCCCGATCAAGGTCTTCACCGGCAACGCCAACCCGGCCCTCGCCAAGGAGATCTGCGACGGGCTCGGCGTCCCGCTCGGCGCGGCCACCGTCCGCCGCTTCCCCGACGGCGAGACCTTCGTCCAGATCAACGAGAACATCCGCGGCTCGGACGTCTTCGTCGTCCAGCCCACCTGCTCCCCGGCCAACGAGTGCATCATGGAGCTGCTCATCATGGTGGACGCGATGCGCCGCGCCTCGGCCAACCGCATCACCGCCGTGATGCCGTTCTTCGGCTACGCCCGCCAGGACCGCAAGGACAAGCCCCGCGTCCCCATCACCGCCAAGCTCGTCGCCAACCTGCTCACCGCGGCGGGCGTCAGCCGCGTCCTCGCCGTCGACCTCCACGCCCAGCAGATCCAGGGCTTCTTCGACATCCCGGTCGACCACCTCTTCGCCTCGCCCGTCTTCTACGCGCACATCCGCAACAAGCCCTGGGTGCGCGAGGCCACCGTCTTCTCGCCCGACGTCGGCGGCCTCAAGTACGCCGCCGCCATCGCCGACCACCTCCAGCTGCCCTTCGGCTTCGTGGCCAAGCGCCGCACGAGCGACACCACCGTCCAGGCCACCAGCCTCGTCGGCGAGGTCGAGGGCCGCGACATCATCCTGGTCGACGACATGACGGAGACCGCCGGCACGCTCACCGCCGCCGCCGAGCTGCTCAAGAAGAACGGCGCCCGGTCCGTCCGCGCCCTCGTCTCGCACTGCATGCTGCAGGAGCCCGCCTACCCGCGCCTGCGCGGCGGCCCCATCGACGAGGTCATCACGACCAACTCCGTCCCGGTCGACCCGAAGGGCCTGCCCATCACCGTCCTCTCGATCGCCCCGCTGCTCTCCGACGCCATCAAGCGCATCCACGGCAACAGCAGCGTGACCGACCTGTTCAAGGTGAAGGGCTATTGAATTGGCGGTGCGGCGGTCTGGCGGTCCGGCGGGGTAGGCGGGCGTTGTGCCGCTGCGCGTCATGCTGGAAAGGGCTGGGAACAGCTGGGAAAGGCTGGAAAGAGAAGGCGATCTTAGCTGACGAGCGCAGCGAGCCTTCGCCCGCTAACCCGCCGCCCCCGCTGTCCCCGCCGACCCCGCCATTTCCCTCACTTCCCCCGCTTCGCGAGGAACTCGAGCACCACCGCGGCTTGGTCGCCGGTCGAGGACTTGGGGTCGATCCAGACGCACTTCCCGTCCTCGAAGAGGTAGGCCGTGCGGGGCGAGAAGCCGAGCGTCGTCGAGAGGCCGAAGGCGCCGAGCACCGTCTTCTCCGAGTCGGCGAGCAGGCGGAAGGGCAGGCGATACTTCTCGCGGAAGGCCTTCTGCGCCTCGGGCTTGTCCGTGCTCACGCCCAGGGTGACGACCCCCTTGGCCTGGAGCTCGCCCCAGCTGTCGCGCAGCGAGCAGCCCTGCTTGGTGCAGCCCGGGGTGTCGGCCTTGGGGTAGAAGTAGACGAGCAGGAGCCCCTTGGCGCCTTCCTTGGCGAGGTCCACCGGGCGGCCCTCCTCGTCGGGCGCGACGACGGCGGGGAGCGCGTCGCCGACCTTGAGGGGCGCGGGCTTGGCGGCCCCGGAGCAGGAGAAGA
>CAIPVK010000058.1 GCA_903868455.1 uncultured Opitutia bacterium | reverse complement strand
GCGCGGCGACGTCGGCCGGCGTGGTTCCCCAGTCGACGGAGACGCGCCCCATCAGCGCGCGATGGTCGGCGACGTGCTCGGCGCGGAGCGCGGCGAAGCCGCGTCGGGCCGCGGCCTCGAGGTCGGCCTCGACGCGCGGGCGCGGGTCGGCGCCCTTGAAGGCGCGGGAGGGGTCCATCACATAGCTCGTGCGGGCGGCGAGGAGGACGACCACCTCGGGCGCGCCGGCGAAGCGGAGGCGGTCGCCCTCGGGGCGGACCTCGCCGCCCCGGGGCAGCGCGACCCGCACGCCGGAGGCGAAGGCGAGGCCGTTGGAGAAGGCGCCGCCCGCGCGCAGCGTCGCGCCCTCGGCCCGGACGAGCCTGTCGCCGTTGGACAACCGCAGCTCGACCTTGCCGGAGAGCGGGCGCTCCCCGACGTAGCGGGCCACGACCACCTCGGCGGGCTTGCTCGCGAAGGCCTCGCGCGAGGACTGACCCGGCACGGCGACCGAGTGGACGCCGTCCATGAGGTCCAGGCTTCGCCGATAGCCGGCGGGAAGCGCGACGGCGGCCGGACGCAGGTCAATACCGAGCAGCTCGATCTCGCCGACCTGGAAATGGGTCGGGTTGCGCGGCTGGAAGGTCAGGCGGTAGAGACGGTGCGCGGCCTCGCCCGCGGGCAGCGGGAAGACGCGCCGTTCATGGCGGGCGCCGAAGGGCGCGAGCTTGGATCGGCGGTCGAGGACGACCCAGTTGGCGCCGTCGGACGAGCCCTCGAGCACCCAGTCCGAGGGGTCGCGGTCCGGGACGTCGTCGGCCGAGGTCAGGGCATAGCCCGAGATCGGCGCGGCCTCCGGCAGCTCGACCTGCCAGACCACGGCGTTGCCGGCGAGCTCGACGCACCACTTGGTGCGCGGATCGCCGTCCTGGGCGTGCGCGAAGTCGCCGCCGGCGGACTCGCGGACCGGACCGCCCTTGGCGGCCCAGGGATTGGCGGGGAAGGCGCGGCCAAGCGCCGGGGCGGGGGTGCCGAGGGTGACGGTCACCTCGCCGAAGTCGCGGTAGCTGCCGAAGGTCCCGGGCTTGTCCTCGCCGTACTCGTAGCCGCCCGAAGGGTTGGCGTCGCCCGTCCACAGGGACTCCTCGTTGAACTGCAGCCGGTCCTCGGCCACGCCGCCGTCGAGCATCGCCCCGAGGCGCCCGTTGCCGACGGGCAGGCGCTCGCGCTCCCAGCTCGCGGCAGGCCGGTGGTAGACGAGCGAGGGGGCCGCCGAGGCGAGCGAGCCGACCAGGAGCAGGGCGACGAGACGGCGGGGCATCCGCTGAAGACACCCTCGCCCCCCGGGGGTTCCGTCAGAGCTCGACCGTCTTGCCGGTGCGGAAGGAGAGGTCGGCCGCGGCCACGATGCGCATGGAGTTCACGGCGTCGTCCATATGGGCCGTCAGGTCGAGGTCCTCGCGGATGGCGCGGAGGAAATATTCCTGCTCGCGCTGGCAGAGGCCGTCGTGCCCGGGGTCGGCGTCGGTCGGGACGAGCTCGTCCCTGCGCGCGAAGCGGCCGTCGGGGCCTAGCTCGGCGTGGTGCACCTTGAGGGCCTGGGCGCCGGTGTGGTCGTCGACGCTGGCGGAGTTGCCCTCCTGGGCGCCCTTGCCGGCGACGATGGTGACGGAGCCGCGCGGCCCGACCACGTCCTTCACGAAGAAGGCCTCCTCGGACATCATGGGACCCCAGCCCGCCTCGTACCAGCCGACGGAGCCGTCGGCGAAGGTCACCTGCAGCTGGCCGTAGTTGACCATGCCCGGGGGAAGCTCGTCCGAGAGCCGCGCGCCGATGCCCGAGACGCGCACGGGGCGGCTGCCGGTCATGAGGCACATGATGTCGACGTAGTGCACGCCGCAGTCGACGATCGGGCTGCAGGTGCGCATCAGCTCCCTGTGGGTCTTCCAGGTCTCGCCCGAGCTCTGCTGGTTGAGGTTCATCCGCATGACGAGCGGCTTGCCCAGGCCCTGGGCGACCTTGATGAACTGCGTCCAGGCGGGATGGTGGCGGAGGATATAGCCGATGACGACCTTTCGGCCGACGGCCTTGGCCTTGGCCACGATGCGCGCGGCCTCCTCGACCGTGGCGGCGAGGGGCTTCTCCACGAAGACGTGGCAGCCGGCGTCGAGCGCGGCGGTCGCGTACTCGGCGTGGGTGTCGGGGTAGCTCGAGATCGAGACCGCGTCGGGCTTGGTCTCGCGCAGGGCCTGGTGGAAGTCGGCGAACTCCGGGTGGCCGCCGCCGAGCTCGGCGTTGAGCCTGCGGCGCGAGGCCTCGGAGCGGGTCACGAGGCCCGCGATGCGGAAGCCGGGGATGCGGTGGTAGGCCAGGGCGTGGGAGCGCCCCATGTTGCCGGCGCCGACGCAGAGGACGCGGATGGGCTGGGAGGACATGGAAGGAGGGTCAGTCGCGGGCGTCGCTCAGGCGGGTGTCGTCGCGGAAGACGAGCGCGAAGAGGACGAGCAGGGCCGCGGCGAAGGCCGCGGGGTAGAGCCAGAACTCCCGGGCGAAGACCAGGGCGCCGTCGGCGCCGGTCGTGATGAACCGTGAATGCAGCTGGGGCGCGAGCAGGTTGCCGAGGAAGAGGCCGAGCCCGAGCGTGGCCCAGGCGACGACGGACTGGGCGGTGTTGCGCAGGCCCTCGGGCGCCTTGCGGTCGGCGTAGAGCGTGCCGGTCACGAAGAAGAAGTCGTAGCACGCGCCGTGCAGGGCGATGGCGACGAAGAGGGCGGCGCCGGAGGAGGGGAACTCGGCGAAGAGCCAGTAGCGCAGGGCCCAGCAGGCCATGCCGACCATGAGGATGGTCTTGGCGGAGACGCGCGTCACGAGGAGCGGGAGCAGGGCGAGGAAGGCGACCTCCGAGACCTGCCCCGCGGTCATGAAGGTCTCCGTCTGGCCGACGCCGGCGCTCTTCAGGAAGGTGTTGGCGTAGGAATAGTAGAGCGCGAGCGGGATGCAGAAGAGGACGGAGAAGGCGAGGAACAGGAGGAACTTGCCGTCGCCGAGGAGCGTGCGGACCCCGCCCGGCGCGGCGGCCTTGGCGACGTCGTCCGCGCGCGCGGCCGGGGCGGGGTCGGCGAGGCGGGTGGCGAGCAGGCCGACCAGCGCGAGGGCGACGCCGCCGATCTGGAAGATCACGGGGCGCGTGGCGACGTCGGCGCCGACCAGCACGGGCAGCACCGAGCCGAGGGCGACGCCCGAGACGATCCAGCCGACGGTGCCCCAGAGGCGGATGGCGCCGAACTCGCGGCCGGGATCGGACAGCGAGGCCATGACGACCGAGTTCAGGAGCGGCAGCGCGGCGAAGAAGGC
>CAIPVK010000057.1 GCA_903868455.1 uncultured Opitutia bacterium | reverse complement strand
GTGAACCGCGTCAGCCTCGAGGCCGCGTTCCGCTGGTGACCTCCGGCCATCTTCCCGTGCGCCCCCTCCTCCTCGCCCTGACCCTCGCCGTCGCCGGCTGCGCCACCGACGCGCCCGAGTTCGCGACCGAGGGCTCGCCCGCCGCCGCCGCCGAGGCCGCCTCCGCCGGCGCCGAGCGCAACTCCTACCGCCTGCGCGGGCGCGACTTCGTCCGCGTCGGCGTGATCAACGAGGCCGACACCTTCGTCGAGCGCCGCGTCAACCCCGACGGCACGATCGACGTGCCCTTCCTCGGCAAGGACAGCCTCGTCCCCGTCGCCGGCCTGACCGTCTCCGAGGCCCAGGCCGAGCTGGCCAAGCGCTTCGCCACCTACTTCAAGACCCCCGTCGTCACGGTCGAGATCCGCGGCTACGCCGAGCGCCGCATCTACGTCGACGGCTCCGTCGGCCGCACGGGCGCGGTCATCATCCCCCCCGAGGAGACCCTCACGCTCAAGAAGGCCCTGGCTTCCGCCGGCGGCATCCTCCGCGGCGGCAACCGCACCGCGGTGGTCGTCCGCCGCAGGCAGCCCGACGGCTCGCGCGTGACCCTCGAGGTCGACGTCCGCGCCATCGACCTCGGGGAGGCCCCCGACGTCATCCTCCAGGACGACGACCACGTCTTCGTCCGCGAGAGCCGCATCTGATCCCATGTCCGCCCAGAAACCCAACTCAGGCAAGGAACCCGGCTACGGCTACGGCGGCGGCTACGGCGGCTACGGCGGCGTGGGCGGCTACGGCGCCTACGGCCAGTACGGGCAATACGGCCAGTACGGGGGCTACGCCGGCTACGGCTACGGCCAGCAGGCCAACCCGCTCGCCCAGTACCTCGTCATGGTGCGCGAGCGCATGTGGTACGTCGTGCTCTCCATCCTGGTCTTCGTCACCGCCGCCCTGATCTACACGGTCAACGCCACCCCCGAGTACCAGGCCAACGGCCGCCTGCGCGTCTACAAGTTCGCCCCCAACATCGCCGGTCGCGGGGCGGGGGAGGAGATCTACGCCATCATGTCGACGGAGGACTTCAACACCGCCGTCGAGGTGATGCGCAGCACCGCCATCATCGAGTCCGTCGAGCGCCGCCTCACCGCGAGCGAGCGCAAGGCCGTGCTCGAGCCCTACCAGGCCGGCAACATCTTCTCCGGCCCGCTCACCTCGCAGGAGGTCTTCGCCCGCCAGCGCGGCATCGCCCCCCAGCGCGCGACGCTCGTCGTCAACGTCCAGTTCACCCACCCCGACCGCGACCTCGCCCGCCAGCTCGCCCGCCTCTTCTGCGAGGCCATCCAGAAGAACAGCGAGGACGAGCGCCTGACCGTGACCAACCCCCTGGTCGAGAAGGCCCGCGTCGAGATCGAGTCGCTCGAGGAGCGCCTCTCCCGCCTCTATCGCGAGAAGAACGAGCTCGTCCAGCGCGAGAAGCTCCTCTCCATCGCCCGCGGCACCGACACCCTCGGGTCCGAGCGCGCCAGCCTGGTCAAGGACCGGGAGGACGTCCGCCGCCAGATCGACGAGCTCGCCATCGTCTGGCAGCAGGTCGCCGAGAGCCGCGCCGCCGGCAAGGACCTCACCCTCATCCCGATGGTCCGCTCCGACGAGCGCGTCGCCCAGCTCGCCAACCGCCAGACCGAGCTCCAGGTGACCCTCCGCACCATGGAGGAGAAGTACACCGAGAGCCACCCCTCCCTCCGCCTCACCCGCGAGCAGCTCGCCGTCGTGGCCAAGGAACTGGTCCTGGCCGCCGACCTCGCGGTGGCCCGCATCGACAGCCAGCGCGGCGCCGCCGAGCAGCGCAAGGCCTCGGTCGAGCGCGCCCTCCAGGCCAAGGAGCAGGAGATCGCCCGCCTGCAGAACGCCAACATCGAGCTCGAGCGGATCGAGAAGGACATCCGCCTGAGCGAGGAATTCCTGTCCCGCCTCAAGCTCAGCTACGAGGACGCCAAGCTGCGCACCTCCACCACCGGCACCTCCACCTCCGTCCGCATCCTCGACCAGCCCACCGTCTCGGACCGCCCGATCAACAAGAACTACTACCTCAACGTGGTGGTCGGCCTGGGCCTCGGGGCCGCCTTCGGCCTCGGCCTCGTCATCCTGCTCGGCGTGATGGACGACCGCATCAAGTCCGCCTCCGACATCGAGGGCGGCGTCGGCCTGCCCCTGCTCGGAACCATCCCCCGCGTGCGCCACGCCTACGGTCCCGACCGCGCCCTGCTCGGCCGCCAGAACAAGGACCGCATGGCCATCGAGTCCCTGCGCGCCATCCACTCGGTGATGAAGATCAATCCCGCCGCCGCCGGCGCCAAGGTCCTCCTCACCACCTCCACCCGCCCGGGCGAGGGCAAGACCTTCGTCACCACCAACGTCGCCCTCACCTTCGCCCAGCACGGGGAGCGCGTCATCGTCCTCGACGCCGACCTTCGCCTGCCCAACGTCGCCGCCTCGCTGGCCATCGACTCCGACGCCGGCATCAGCAAGTACTTCAACGGCGAGATCACCCTCGACCAGGCCATCATCCGCGGCATCGAGCCCAACCTCGACATCCTGCCCGTCGGCTCGACCTGCAAGAACCCCACCCAGGTCATCAACAGCCCGAAGTTCGCCGAGCTCATCGCCGAGCTGCGCAACCGCTACGACCGCATCCTCATCGACTCCCCGCCCCTCGGCGCCGTCTCCGACGCCCTGCACATGGTGTCGCTGGCCGACGGCGTCCTCTACGTGGTCCGCTTCAGCATGGTGAAGAAGCGCAACGCCCTCTCCTGCGTCGCCCGCCTCCGCGAGGCCGGCGTGCCCATCGTCGGCGCCATCCTCAACTCCATGGTCACCCGCATGGCCTCGTTCTACACCGACAGCTACGACGAGTCCTACCGGAAGTACTACGCCGCCGAGGGCGAGATCGCCCCCGAGGTGGCCGCGCCCGCGCCCGCCCCCAAGGACAAGCCGTGATCGCCCCCCGCGTCGCCGCCCTCGCCGCGGTCGCCGCGTTCCTGGCCGCCTGCCAGACCGTCCCCGGCGGAGGCCGCAGCCAGCTGCTTCTGGTGGACGACGACCTCCTCGCCCGGGAGGCGGGGGCCGCCTTCGCCCAGCTGCCGCGGGCGAGGGACGACGCGCAGCTCGCGCGCGTCCGCGCCGTGGCCCGCAAGGTCGTCGCCGCCGCCCGGACCTGCCCCGTCTACGGCGACCCCGATCTGCCCCCGCCCGAGCGCTGGGAGGTCGTCCTGATCGACGACCCGACGCCCAACGCCTTCGCCATGCCCGGGGGGCGCATCGGCGTGCACCGGGGCATGCTGCCCCTGCTGCCGACCGAGGGCGACCTCGCCACCGTCCTGAGCCATGAGGTCGCACATGTCGCCTGCCGGCACGGGGCCGAGCGCGTCTCGCACTCGCTCGTCGCCGCGCTGGGCGCCGTCGCGGTCGACCAGGCCATGGCGGACAAGCCCTCGGCCCGGCGCCAGGAGGTCCTCGCCGCCTACGGCGCCGTGGCCACGCTCGGCGTCCTGCTGCCCTACAGCCGCGGTCACGAGGAGGAGGCCGACCGCATCGGCCTCGCCTACATGGCCCACGCCGGCTACGACCCGGCCGCCGCCGTCGCCTTCTGGCGCCGGTTCGCCGCCTCCAAGCAGCAGGGCGGGGCGCCGGAGTTCCTCTCCACGCACCCGTCCGACGCCACCCGGATCCGCAACCTCGAGGCCATGCTGCCCGAGGCGCGGGCGATCCGGGATCGGGCGACGCCTCAGCGCGCCTCCACCCCGCCGACCGGCGCCAGCAGGTAGATCCCGCGGCGGTCGTTGAGGCGGCGCAGGCCCTCCAGGGCCTTCCACTGGGAGCGCAGCAGCTCGAGGGCCGGGTCCTTCGCGGCGGACGCGAACACGGGCGCGGGCTCGTCGTCGCCGAGGAGCATCTCGGCCAGGCCGGCCTTGGCCTCGCCCAGCGCGGGCGTCTCGGTCAGGCGGTGGCCGGACTTCAGGCCGGCCTGCTCCGCCGCGAGCGCGATGGCGTCGCGCAGGCCGCCGAAGCGGTCCACGAGCTTGGCCTTGCGCGCCTGCGTCCCGGTCCAGACGCGGCCCTGGGCGACGGCGTGGGCCTCGTCGCGGGTGACCTTGCGGCCGCGCGAGACGACGCCGAGGAAGGTCTCGTAGACGGCGTCGACGGACGATTGGACGACCGCCATCTCGGGCTCGGTCGCGGGGCGGTGGTTGCCGAGCAGGTCGGCGAAGGGCGCGGTCTTGACGCCGTCCGTTCCGACCGCGAAGCGGCCGGCGAGGCCGCCGTAGTTGAAGTGCAGGCCGAAGACGCCGATGGAGCCCGTGATGGTCAGGGGGTCGGCGAGGATGGTCCGCGCGGGGGCGGCGATGTAGTAGCCGCCGGAGGCGGCGGTGTCGCCCATCGAGGCCACCAGCACGACGCCCTTCCTCGCCAGCAGCTCGAGCTCGCGGTGGATGAGCTCCGAGGCGAAGGCCGAGCCGCCGGGGCTGTCGATGCGGAGCACCACGGCCTTGACGGCGTCGTCCTGCCGGAGGCGGCGGAGGCCGGCGGCGAGGCGGTCGCCCCCGATCATCCCGGGGCCGCCCATGCCGTCGACGATCTCGCCCTCGGCGTAGACCACGGCCACGGTGTCGCCCGAGCCGCGGGGCAGGCGCACCTTCGCGGCGTAGCGCGCGAGGCCGACGTGGCGGAAGCCGCCCTCGCCGTCCGCCTTGCCGCCGCGCTCGACCAGCAGGGCCACGAGCTCGTCGCGGTGCATCACCTTGTCGACCAGGCCGAGGCGCAGGGCCTCGGGCGCGGGATGGTGGCCCGGCTCGGCGCCGATCCTGCGGAGCTTGGCCGGCTCGATCCGGCGGTCCGCCGCCACGTCCGCGACCAGGCGCGACCAGATCTCGTCGAGCATCTCCTGGCTCTGGGCGCGGGCCTCGGGGCTCATGCGGTCCTGGGTGTAGGGCTCGACGGCCGACTTGTACTTGCCCACGCGCGTCACCTGCACGCCGATGCCGAGGTCGGAGAGCGTCTTGCCCAGGTAGGTGTTGTAGGAGGCCAGGCCGGCGAAGCTCACCTCGCCCATCGGGTGGAGGGCGACGGTGTCGGCCGCCGCGGCCAGGTAGTAGGAGCCGACGCTCGCGCCTTCCGTCCAGGCGACGACCGGCTTGCCCGAGGCGCGGAAGGCCTTGAGGGCGGCCCGGAGCTCGCCGCGCGCCGTCAACCCGGCGCCGAGGCCGTCCGTGACGAGGATGCCCGCGATCGCGGGATCCTTGGCGGCGAGGTCGATCGCCTCCAGGGCGCGGAAGAGGTCGACGGTCTCGCCTTTGCCGCCCGAGAGCAGGGAGCCGAGGGACCGCATGCCGTCGTCGGGAGCCTCGGTCACCTCGAGGCCGTTGCCGATGACCAGGTAGCTGCCCTTCGCGACGGGCTTCTCGCCCCCGGAGCCGAGGGCGGCGACGAGGACGAGGAGGCAGACGAGGCCGGCGGCGAGGGCCAGGCCGAAGCCGAGGGCGGACGAGAGGATGCCTTGTAGGAACGCTTTCATGGCGGTTTGGGCTTATGTTCCCGAGCCGCGGACGCCGAACAACCCAAAAGCCCGCCCCGCCGGCCGGATTGACGAAGCCTTTTGCCTCCGGGGACGGTTCCCCCCACCTTGGGGCCATGGAAAGCCCGTCGCCCTCCCTCCCCGGCCCCGACCGCCAGGTCGCCGAGCGGCGCGCCCTCGCCCTCAACCTCGACGGCTCCGTCTACGGCACCTTCGCCGAGATCGGGGCGGGGCAGGAGGTCGTCCGTCACTTCTTCAAGGCGGGCGGCGCCTCGGGCACGGTCGCCAAGAGCATGTCGGCCTACGACATGCGGATCAGCGACGCCATCTACGGCCATCCCAGCCGCTACGTCTCGCGCGAGCGTCTCGGGCAGATGCTCGCCCACGAGTACGAGCTCCTGATCGACCGCCTCGCCGCCGAGCGCGGCGCCGACACCCGCTTCTTCGT
>CAIPVK010000056.1 GCA_903868455.1 uncultured Opitutia bacterium | reverse complement strand
GCGGCGCCCTCGCCGTGACCCCGGCCATCCGCGCCATCCGCGAGCGTCATCCCGACGCGCGCGTGACCGTGCTGGCCTCGCCCGCGGGGCTGCCGATGCTCGACGGCTGCCCCGGGGTCGAGTCCGCCCTCCCGCTTCCCGTCTCCCCCGGGCTCGCCCTGCTCCTTCACCTCCGGCGCCAGGGCTTCGACCACGCCCTCGCGCTCTCCGCCACGCCCGCCGCCCGCCGCGTGGTCGCCTTCTCCGGCGCCGCCCGGCGTCGCGTCCTCGGCTCGCCCGGCTTGCTCCAGCCCTTCCTCCACGCCTGGGGCGAGCCGCCCGGCGCCGACCCCCACGAGGCCTCGACCAACCACGGCGCGGTCGCGGCGGCGATGGCCCTCGATCCGCGCCCGCTCCCGTATTGGTTCGCCACCTCCCGGATGCAGGAGCACGGCCTCCTCCTCGAGCCCTCGCGCTTCGCCGTCCTCCACCCCGTCTCGCCCGACCCCGCCCGCATGCTCGGCATTCCCTTCTGGGCCCAGCTCGGCCGAGGCCTGCTCGGCCTGCCCGGTATCGAGCGCGTCGTCGTCTCCTGCGGCGCCGCGCCGGAGGAGCGTCTCTACGCCGAGGCGCTCTGCGCCGAGATCGGCCCCGCCGCCGCGAGCGTCGGCGGCCGCCTTCGCCTGCCCCAGTTGGCGCGCCTTCTGGCCGACGCGCGGCTCTGCCTCGGCGTCGACACGCCCGTCCTCCAGCTCGCCGCCGCGGCGCGCTGCCCGGTCGTCGGTCTCTACGGCCCCTCGGACTACGCGCGCAATCGCCCGTGGGACGCGCTCAGCCGGAACGTCCGCGTCGACACCGCCCCCTATCTCGGCGAGACCGGCCCGGATTGGCGCGCCCGCATGAGCCGGGCCTTCGGGCGTCTCCGCCCCGAGCAGGCCCTGCAGGCGGCCGAGGAGTTGATGAGGATGTCGGGTGACGGCTTCGCCGGGAGAGATTTCAGATGAAAGAATTCAAAGTAGAATAGGGGGCTAGGGGAATGGGGGAATAGGGGGCTAGGGGGCCGGGGATACAAGGAGGCGGAGGATGACGAGGAGGCGGAGGAGCCGGAGGATGAAGCTACCGGGGCCGAAGGCCCCTCCTCTGGGACAGAGTTCAAACGAAAGAATTCAAAGTAAAAATCGGCACGGCCTTGGGTATGCTCGCGGCTACGCCTGTGACTGCCTCTAGCCTTTGACGTCTAGCGTCTAACGTCTACTCCGAGCGCAGCGAGTTCTCTCCGGCTAGGACCGCCAATACCGTTAGCACCGCTAGGACCGCTAGAAGTTTCTCCCCGGCACCCCATCCCCCACCCTTTGCCCCCTTCTTTACTTTGAAATCTTTCATCTGAATTCTTCCCTGCCCAACTTCATCCACCCCTTTGGGTGGATTTGCGCAATTTCCGTCAAGTTCGGGCCTCCCAACCCGCTGGCACGGGGGGTGCATAGGTCCCCGCGTCATGAACTCCCTCCTTCGCAAACTCCCGTTCCTCGCCTTGCTCGGGCTCGCCGCCCTCGCGGGCGCCCAGGAAGCCGCGCCCGCGGCCGCGCCCGCCGCGCCCGCCCTCGAGCAGCGCGTCGCCGACCTCGAGGCCTACGTCAACAACCTCGGGCCCAAGGCGGGCGACGACAAGGTGGCGGGAGGCCCGATCTCGGCCGTCGCCGGTCCCGGCCACAACGCCTTCCTCATGGTCTGCGCCGCGCTGGTGCTGTTCATGACCCTCCCCGGCCTCTTCCTCTTCTACGGAGGCCTCGTGCGCGCCAAGAACGT
>CAIPVK010000055.1 GCA_903868455.1 uncultured Opitutia bacterium | reverse complement strand
GTCCTCTCGCTCGTCGCCACCTACCTCATCGCCCTCGTCGTCAAGGCCACCGTCGGCCTGCGCCCGACCGAGGAGGACGAGGCCCGCGGCCTCGACATCACCGACCACGGCGAGGAAGGCTACTCCCTCAAGGGCTGAGCTGCCGCCCGGTCCGACACGAGCCCCCGGTCTCCGGGGGCTTTTCTTTTGCCGCGCTCCCGCCAGCCTCGCCCCATGCCCGTGGACCCCGACATCGACCGAGCCGGTTGGACGGCCTGGCGCGAGCTCGCCCTTGCCGAGCCGGTCTCCGCCGAGGTCCTCGGCGAGATCCTCGACGGCGGCCAGAGCTTCCGCTGGAGGCGGTCGCCGGACGGCTGGGTCGGCGCCTTCGGCCCCCGCGTCGCCGAGCTCGCGCCCGCGCCGCGCGGCGTCCGCTGGCGCCAACCCCGCGGCGCGCCCGATGTCGAGGTCGCCCTCGCGCGTTACCTCGACGCCGAGGGCGCGCAGGCCCGCGCGGCCGACGCGCTTCCCTGGCGTTCGGACGCCTTCCTCGCGCGCGCCATGGAGGGGCGTCGCGGCCTGCGCATCCTCCGGCAGGAGCCCGACGAGGCCCTGCTCGCCTTCCTCTGCAGCTCCAACAAGCAGGTCGCCCAGATCCGCGTCATGGTCGCCGAGCTCGCCGACCGCCTGGGCGAGCCGCTCGCGGGGGGCCTCCGCGCCTTGCCGACCTGGGAGCGCCTCGCCCGCGCCCCCGAGGCCGAGCTCCGCGCCTGCCGCCTCGGCTACCGCGCCGCCTTCATCCGCGACACCGCGCGACGGCTCGCGGGGCGCCCGGACTGGGCCGCCGCCCTCGCCGGCCTGCCGACGGCCGAGCTCGAGGCGCGGCTGGCCGAGCTCCCCGGCGTCGGCCCCAAGGTCGCCGCCTGCGTCGCCCTCTTCGGCTTCGGTCGCCTCGACGCCTTCCCGGTCGACACCTGGATCGACCAAGCCCTCGTCGAGGGCTACGGCCTCGACGGCTGGAACCGCCGGCAGCTCGCCCGTTTCGGCGCCGCGCACTACGGTCCCGCCGCCGGGCTCGCCCAGCAGTTCCTCTTCGCCGCGATGCGCTCGGGTCCGGCCTAGGCCGGGCTCACTTCGCCAGCTCGCGGGGTGCGCCCCAGAGGAAGCTCCGGCGCGCCGCCAGCGTCTTGCCGTCGGGCCCGATCACGCTCGCCCGCCAGGCGACGGGGTGCCACTTCGGCCCGCGCGCGCTGGCGCCCGTCAAGCCGATGACGACCTCGCCGAAGAGGCCGCCGGGGTTGCGGGGCAGGGGGAAGTCGCGGACCACCGGGGGCTGGTTCTCGACCTCGACCACCTCGAGACGCACGCGCGACCCCGCGGGCGGGTCGATGTCCAGCGCGAGGTGGAAATAGTACCCGATGCGCGAGGCGGGGTCCGTCAGGATCAGCACGTCCGCGCCATCCTCCCCGGGCGCGTCGCCCAGGAAGGTCTGGCCGACCCGATGGGTGTCGGCCGCGCTCCGGTAGCGCGTCACGACCCGGTCGATGCCGGGGATCTCCTCGGCCTCGATCGGGACGGTTCGGCAGGCGG
>CAIPVK010000054.1 GCA_903868455.1 uncultured Opitutia bacterium | reverse complement strand
CCCGCGCGGCGCCTCGAGGGCGCTTGTCGTCACGAGCCGGGAACCCGTGGTCCTGATCACCTCCGACTGGTGCCTGGCGGAGGTCGAGCGAAACCTACCCGGCCTGGGCGCCGGAGCGCGACGCGCGTGGAGGCGGATCCTGCCCCGGCTGCGGGTCGTGCGGACGGAGGTCGTGCTGGACCGTCCGCTGGCCTTCGGCGTCGCCAAGGATAAGCCCGTGCTGGTCGGGGCGCTCGCGGCAGGTTGCGAGACCCTGCTGACGCTGGACCAAGCCGACTTCGGGAAGCGGCTGGGGAGGCAGGTCTACGGCCTCAGGCTGATGAGCCCCGGGGAATGGCTGGCGGACAACGGACGGGGCTGAGCCCTCAGCGGTTCCAGGGCATGCGCGCGAGCAGCAGGCCCATCCCGCAGAAGTCGGTCACGCCGGCGAAGACCAGGCCGCAGCCGACGAAGCCGCTCAGGCCGTGGAAGCCGGGGTGGACGAGGGTGCCGAGGGCGACGCCGGTGGCGACGAGCAGGCCGGCGCCGATGCGAACCTGGCGCTCGATCGAGATGACGCCGCGCGCGGGCTTTCGGATGGGCAGGCCGGCGGCGACGCAGGCGTTGGTGCCGCCCGCGACGACCACGGTGCGCAGGCCGGCGCCCTGGAGGCGCTTCGCGGCGGTGCGGGCGCGCCCGCCGGCGGCGCAGAGCAGGAGCACGGTCGCATCCGGGCGGTCGCCCATCAGGGCCTTGACCGCGCCGCCCGAGACTTGGTCGAGCGGGAGGTTGACCGCGCCCTCGACGTGGCCGGAGCGGAACTCGCCGGGCGAGCGGACATCCAGGAGGATCGCGCCGCCGCGGGCCTCCTCGAGGAGGTTGCGGGGGTGGAGCTCGTCGTGCGGGTCGCGCGCGAGGACGGCGCCGGGAGCGCCGCAGGGCTTGGTGGCCGAGCAGGCCGAGGCCGGGACGGCGGCGGGGCCGGACGGGCGGTTCAGGGCGAGGTCGCGCACGGAGGCCGCGCCCGAGAGGTTGCGCGCGTCGAGGCCGTTCTCTCGCAGGAGGCGCGTGGCGACGTGGGCGCGGAGGCCGCTATGGCAGGCCACGACGGTCGGGCGCGAGCGGTCCAGCTCGCCGACGCGGCCGCGGAGCTCGTGGAGCGGGATGGCCACGGCATGGGGCGCGCCCGCAAGCGGCAGCTCGGCGCGCTCGTCGGCGTCGCGCACGTCGAGGACCTGGAAGGCGGAGAGGTCGGCGTCGGGCGCGACGATCGGGGCGTGGCCCGCGAGGTCGTTGAGCGCGGCGAAGGCGGCCATGTGCACGGCGTCCTTCGCCGAGCCGAAGGGCGGCGCGTAGGCGAGGTCGACCTGGGCGAGGTCGGCGACCGTGCCGCGGAAGTGCAGGAGCGAGGCGACGATGTCCAGGCGCTTGTCGACGCCCGCGCCGCCGAAGGCCTGGGCGCCGAGGACCCGGCCCGTGCCGGCCTCGTAGACCAGCTTGAAGGTGAGCGACTTCGCGCCGGGGTAGTAGCCCGCGTGGTGGTTCGCGGTGATGTGGACGGCGCGGGCGTCGAGGCCGCGGGCCTTGGCGGACTTCACGGAGTCGCCGGTCAGGCCGGCGGCGACGTCGAAGACCTTGAGGATCGCCGTGCCCCAGGCGGCGGGCGCGGGGACGGAGGCGCCCGTGGCGGCGTGCTCGCCCGCGAGTCGGCCCGTGCGGTTGGCGATGCCGGCCAGGGGGATGCGGCCGCGGCCACCGGTCGCGCCGAGCGCATACTCCGCCACGTCGCCGACGGCGTAGATGTCGGGGTCGGAGGTCCGCTGATGCCCGTCGGTGCGGACCCCTCCGGTCGGGCCGATGTCCAGCCCCGCCTCGGTGGCGAGGCGGTTGGACGGGCGGACGCCGAGGCCGAGGATGACGAGGTCGGCGGGGATCACCGAACCGTCCTCGAGCCGGACGCCCGAGGCGCGGCCGGAGGGGCCGGTCTCGACGCCGGCCAGGCCCGAGCCGAGGCGCACCTGGACGCCGTGGGCGAGGAGCTCGCGGCGCAGGCGCTCGGCCATCTCGGGGTCGAGGGGCGGGAGGACCTGCGGGTTGCGCTCGATGAGGGTGACCTCGAGGCCGCGCTCGCGCATCTGCTCGGCGACCTCCAGCCCGATGAAGCCGCCGCCGACCACGGCGACGCGACGCACGGGCGGGAGGTCGGCGAGGATGCGATCCATGTCCTCGATGTTGCGGAGGGAATGGACGCCGGGGGCGCGGACGCCGGGGAGGTCGGGCATCAGCGGCGCGGCGCCGGGGGCGAGGATCAGCTTGTCGTAGGGCTCGTCATACTCGACGCCCTTGGCGTGGTCGCGCACGCGGACGACCTTGGCCTTGCGGTCGATGGCGAGGGCCTCGTGCCGGACGCGGACGTCGATGGCGAAGCGCGAGCGGAACATCTCGGGCTTGGCCACGAGCAGCTTGGCGCGGTCCTGGATGGCGCCGCCGATATGGTAAGGCAGACCGCAATTGGCGAAGGACACATAGCCGTCCTTCTCGAGCATGACGATGGAGGCGCGCTCGTTCATACGCCGCGCGCGGGTGGCCGCGGAGGCGCCGCCGGCGACGCCACCGATGATGAGGATGCGGGGGGAGGGGGACATGGGGATAGGGGGAATGGGGGGATGGGGGAAAGGGAGGATGACGAGGAGGCGGAGGAGGGATTAAAGGGATGAAGGGATGAAATGACGAAGGGGGACGAAGAGGACCAAAGGGACGAAGGGACTTCGGGACTTAGCAACTTAGGGTCTTAGGGACTTAGAAACTTAGTATCTTAGGAACTTAGCATCTCACGAACTTGGCTAACGCGCCTTCGCGAAGTGGGTGCGGATGCAGCCGAGAATCGAGAGGCAGCCGGGCTGGGCGATGGCGTAGCGCACCACCCTGCCCTGTCGGGTCGCGCGAAGCAGGCCATGGGCGCGGAGGCGCATCAGGTGTTGGCTGACCGTCGCCTGGGCGCGCCCCAGCGACTCGGTGAGCTCGCCGACGGTGCGCGGGCCGGATTCGAGCGTCTCGACGATGCGCAGGCGGTCGGGATGGGCCAAGGTGCGCAGCGCCGCCCCGCAGCGGCGGAGGATCGAGGCGTCGAGGGCGCGGCTCATATATTCAATATATGGAATGTTTTTGGCATGGCGTCAAGCAAAAGGGCCGGCGGTCGCCCGCCGGCCCTCGGTTCAGGCGCCGGGGCTCAGTGGCCGCCGCAGCAGCCGCCCTTGGACTCGGTCTTCTCCGAGGAGCAGCAGGACGAGCCGGAGGACTCGGTCGAGCAGCAGGAGCCGCTGTTGCAGCAGCCGGTGCCCTCGGGGTTGCAGGTGCCGCAGCCCGCGAGGCAGCTGCAGAGGCTGTGGACGCGGACGAGGAAGAGGGTGGCGATGATCGCGAAGAGGACCTTGGCGTCGAGCAGGCTGCCCCAGCCGAAGAAGGCGACGTGGAAGGTGGCGATGTTGAAGACGACCGCGGCGATCAGGATGATGCCGAGGCGGCGGAAGCGGGGAATGAGCAGGGCGACGCCGCCGAGGACCTCGATGGCCTTGACCGTGGCGAGATAGCCCGAGCCGAACATGGCGCCGAGGAAGGCGGTGGCGGGATGGCCCTCGGGGGGCATGGGGACGGGGGCGAACTGCAGCCAGAAGTTCAGTCCGAAGACGATGAACATCAGGCCGAGCAGGGAGGCGACGACGGTGGTGACGGTTTTCATGTGGGTTACAAGGGGGACTTATGGGGAGATTTCAGCGGAGGTCAAACAGGAGTCCCTCGGCGTCGGAGCGAACCTCGAGGCGATGGAGGCCGGCGACCTCGGTCGAGGCGCCATCGCCCGGGCGGAGGACTTGGCCGTCGAGGACGACCTCGCCGCGGATGAGCTGGAGCCAGAGGCCGCGCCCGGGGCGCAACTCATGGGTGAGCGAGGT
>CAIPVK010000053.1 GCA_903868455.1 uncultured Opitutia bacterium | reverse complement strand
CTGGTCGCACGAGCGCCGCCTGAGCCTCATCCGCTTCATGGGCGAGACCAAGCTCGACACCTACATCTACGGGCCGAAGGACGACCCGTTCCACAGCTCGCCCAACTGGCGCAAGCCCTACCCGCCCGCCGAGGCCGCCCGCATCCACGAGCTCGTCGAGGCCTGCCGCCGCAACCACGTCGACTTCGTCTGGGCGATCCACCCCGGGAAGGACATCCGCTGGACGGATGCCGACTTCGCCGCGGTGCTCGCGAAGTTCGAGGCCATGCACGCCCTCGGCGTCCGCGGCTTCTCCGTCTTCTTCGACGACATCTCCGGCGAGGGCACCAAGGCCGACCAGCAGGCGCGCCTGATGAACTTCCTCCACGAGCGCTTCGTGAAGCCGAAGGGCGACGTCCTCCCGCTGGTGATGTGCCCCACCCAGTACAACCGCGCGTGGTCGGGCGGCGACTACCTCGACATCCTCGGCACCCGCCTCGACCCCTCCATCCATGTCATGTGGACCGGCAATTCCGTCGTGGCCGACCTCGACAAGCCCTCCATGGAGTGGATCAACGGGCGCCTGCGCCGTAAGGCCTATATCTGGTGGAACTTCCCCGTCAGCGACTATGTCCGCAACCACCTCCTGCTCGGGCCGACCTACGGCAACACCGCCGATGCCGGCCCGCTCTACGGCGGCTTCGTCTCCAACCCCATGGAGCGCTCCGAGGCCTCGAAGGTCGCCCTCTTCGGCGTCGCGGACTACACCTGGAACCCCGCCGCCTACCGCCCGGAGGCCGCCTGGCTCGCCGGCATCCGCCATGTCGTTCCCGCCGCCGCCGAGGCCTACGCGACCTTCTCCGTCCATAACAGCGACCTCGGGCCCAACGGCCACGGCTACCGTCGCGAGGAGTCCAAGGCCCTCGCCCCGCTCGCCGAGGCGCTGCTGGCCGCGCTCCGCTCAGGCAAGCCGGGCGACGTCGCCCCGGTTCGCGCCGAGCTCGCCCGCGTCGCCGCCGCGCCCGCCGCGATTCGCCAGGCCCTCAACCCGCTCCACCTCGAGGAGGTCGGCGATTGGCTCGACGCCTTCGAGGCGCTCGGCCGCGCCGGCGTCGCCTCGCTCGACGCGCTCGCGGACCTCGAGCGCGGGCGTGTCGCGGCGGCTTGGCCCCGACTCGCCGAGGCCCATGCGCAACTGGCGCGGATGGCCGAAATCGACGCCACGCGCAACCGCAACCCCTACCAGCCGGGTATCCGCACGGGCACCAAGGTCCTCACCCCGCTCGTGCGCGAGCTCGTCGCTCTCGCCGACACCCGCCTGCTGCTCGCCGCGGGCGGCCGCCCGGCGCCTCGGCCTCGCCCCATCTTCTCGACCGACAAGGATGTCCAGTCGCCCGAGAAGATGGCGGACGGGCGGGAGGAGGGCTTCACCTACCTCCGTCGCCTCCAGGTCGCCGGCGACTGGGTCGGCGTCGACCTCGGCTCGCCCCAGTCCGTTCGCCGCATCCGCCTCCTCCAGGGCCGTTCAGACGGCGACCATGACCGCGTCCACGATGGCGTCCTCGAGGGTCTCGGCCGCGACGGCCGTTGGCGCGAGCTGCGCAAGGTCTCGGACTCGCGCGTCGACCTCGCCCTCAACCCGCCCGTCGAACTGACCCAGATCCGCGTCCGCGTGCTCAAGCCCGGCGTCCCCGGCGGCAAGCCCGACCTCTGGACCGCGATCCGCGAGCTCGAGGTCAATCCGGTCGACGCCGCCGAGATGCGCGCGACCGTGCCCGGCCTGCGCGGTCTCCCCGTGCGTCTGGCCGAGGGTGTCTATTCGATGTCCCCCGCCTACGAGGTCCACGCCTTCCCGTCGGGCGGCCAGGTCGGCATGCTCCTGCCCGAGGTCGCCGAGGTGAACGAGGTCGAGGTCAACCTCGGCGTCGATCCCGCGAGCCTCGTCCTGGAGGGCAGCGCCGACGGCGAGGCCTGGAAGCCGCTCGCCGCCAAGGCCGAGGGCACTGTGCTCAAGGCCAAGGTCGGCGCCTCGCTCCGCGCGGTGCGCGCCCGCCATTCCGGGGCCGCCCCGCTCTCGGTGACGGCGAAGGCCTTTGTCGTCCGCTCCAAGCCCCGCGCCCCCACGCCCGCCGAGCTGCTGCTCGACGGCGCCGTCGGCACCTCGGTTCGCCTCGCTCCCGGCGCGCCTGCCGTCGATCTCGCCTTGTCAAAGGGCGCGCGCACGGCGGTCCTCCTGATTGGCTCGGGCTCGGTCGAGGTGAGCGCGCGGGTCGGTGAGAAGGACGTCGTCCGCCCCCTCGCGTTCTCGCGCGAGGGCTTCCCCATGGTCACCCTACCCACCGGAGCGACCTCGCTCCGGCTCAAGGCCGTCGGCGCCGAGCCGGCGGTGGTGAATGAGGTGGTGAGTCGCTGACTCGCTGTTTCGCTGCGACGCTGTTGCGCGGCTGGGGTAGGGCTGGCTCGCCGAGCCGGCCGCGGACGCCTCGGAGAGGCGACCCTACCTGAGGCGAGGATCGGAGGATGACGAGGAGGCGGAGGAGGCGGAGGATTACGAAGATTACGAGGATGACGAGGAGGCGGAGGATAAGCTACCGGGAGCGGAGCGAGTTCTCCGCCGCTGACACGCTGTTCCGCTCTCCGCTAAACTGCAGATCAAGCCGCTGCTACCGCTGCCACCGCTGGCTCAGCTGAATGGGTAGGGTCGCGGCTACGTCCGTGACCTCCCCGCGACTAGGGCATGGGCGTAACCATGCCCCTACCCAATGCTCAGGTAGGGCTGGCTCGCCGAGCCGGCCGCCACCTTTAGGCGCCTGGCTCCGTGTTCGATTAGCTTTTGCCAGCTATTCCCAGCTCTTACCAGCCCTGCCAGCGTGATTCATCCTCTCACGCCGTCCAACGCGCGATCAGCGGGTCGCACAGGCGATAGACCCCGGCCGTCCCGATCGCCGCGGCGAGAAGCGCCGGCCAGAAGCTCAGGCCCGCTCGCATCGCCCAGGGCAGGAAGAGGAAGAAGACCAGCGAGGGAATCGTGTAGGCCAGGATGGAATGGCTGAGCGCGGTGATGCGCGCGGCGTCCGAGGTCTCTACCCAGGTCCACGACAGGGTGAGGAGCGAGGTGAGGGGGAGGGCGCAGAGCAGGGCGCCGAGGAGCACGTTGCGCTTGGCGGTCTCCGAGGCGGCGAGGATGACGCCGGCGGAGATGAGGATCTTGAGGAAGGGGAGCATGGGGGGAGGTTAGAATTCAGATGAACGAATTCAAAGTAAAGGGTGTGCAGCGGGTAGAAGAGGCTAGAGGCGGCTACAAGGGGCTGGGAAGAGCTGGGGACACCCGATGTGAGGAGGCGGAGGATGACGAGGAGGCGGAGGAAAATCTGCCGGGAGCGCAGCTCCCTCCGCTAGGACCGCTGATACCGCTAGGACCGCTGACCCGCTGTTCCGCTGCTCCGCTGATCAAGCCGCTGCCACCGCTGGGATGGATTTCAGATCTCAGATTTCAAAGTAAAGATTAGCAAAGCTATCTGCCGCCCTCTGGCATCTGGCGTCTGGGCTCTGACGTCTGTTCTCTCCCCTTCTTTACTTTGAATTCTTTCATCTGAATTCTTCCCAAGCTACCTCGTCACCTCGATCTCCCCGATCGCCGGGCCGGCGCAGGTCCCGTCCGGCGCGACCCAGTGCGGCAGGTCGCGGTTGGCGAAGCGGATGTAGTGGCGCGCGTCCGTCGGCGCGGCCGGCCGGGCCGGCCGGTTCCCCGCCGTCGACTGGCCCATCGCCGTCGCGGGATCGCCGTCGAACTCGCGCAGCAGCAGGACGACCTGGTACTTCCCCGGCGCCTCGGGCGCGCGGGCGTTCATGGTGATCCCCATGAGCCCCTCCTCATTGCCCGGACCGCGCACGAGGTGGCTGGGCACCGCGCGGCGCATGTCGAAGGCCTCGCCCTGGCCGGGAGCGTAGATCGGGCGTCCGCCGCGCGAGACATAGGCGAGATCGAGCATCCGCGGGACGGGGCATGAGGCGAAGCCGCGGTTCGCGAGGCGGAGGTTGAGCGTGTAGGGCTGGCTCGCCTTGACCTTCGCGGGCCAGCCCGCCGTGCGGAGCTCGAAGCGGTAGCCGAGGTGGTCTCGGATGTAATCGAAGGCCGAGCGCGGGACGGACGCGCCCTTGGCGTCCTCGAAATAGCCGTCGGAGACGGGCAAGCCCAGGGCGACGACCTCCTGCCGCGTCTTGAGCTGGGTCTTCCACCCGTCGACCGGCCCGGGCCGTCCCGCCGGGTCGGCCGCCGACCACGCGTGGGCGACGCCGAGCGTCACCGCCCGCTCGGCGCAGAGCCGCGCGGCGACCTGCCAGCCGTCCGCGAGCCGCGCGCTCGAGCGCGCGCCGGGACCGAGGTCGACGTCGGCCGGGACCCAGATGGCCTGCTCGGCCCAGGTCCGCCAATCCGGGTCGCCGTCGCCGATCGCCTCGAAGGTGCCGTCGTCCGTCGCGTCCGCCCCGAAGCCGATGTTGTGGAAGCCCACGGTGCCGGCGACGGTGACGCCGTCGAAGGCCTCCGCCTGCGCGATGACGGGCGCGAGCCGCAGCTCCTCGAGCAGGCCGGCGCGCATCGCCGGGGTGCGGAGCTGGATCGCCTTCCCCTTGGGGCGCGCGTCGAGCATCGCCTTGAGCAGGGCGGCGTGGTCGGCCGCGGCGGCGGGGATCCGCGTCGCCTCGCGCGCCTCGCCGCGGTGGCCGATGAGCCCGAGCTGCAGGCCGGAGAGGGCGTCGCGGTGCTGGGCGAGCAGGGGCTGGAGGGCTTTCACGTGGGCCGCGGCCGTCGCCGTGGTCGGCCCGCCCGACTTCGTCCGGTCCGGCTCGTAGGCGGGGCGCAGCAGGACGCGCGCCCCCGACTTGCGGACGACCCCGAGGCCGGCGTTGAGGCGGGCGAGCGTGCGCGGGTCGAGGGGCTTGTCCGTCCGGTCCAGCCATCCCAGCGCCAGGTGGGTCGTCACGCCGGCCGCGTGCCAGCGCGCGAGCGCCTCGGCCAGGCCGCGGTCGCTCGCGAGGGCCTTCGTCGGGTCGCCGCCCGCCTGCGGGAAGGGCGTCGCGCCGGCGGGCAGCGGCCCGCGCACGACCGAGGCCTTGCCCGCGGCGTCGACCGCCCAGAACCCGCCCTCGGGCAGGCCGAGCTGGATCTCGAGGCGGAAGCCGCGGTCGGGGTTGGCGAGCCCGGTCGCCGCCTCGGGCGTCCCCGCGACGGAGCCGCGGTACTGTCGCTCGGCGGTCTGCGCGCCGGCGAGGGCGGCGATCGCGAGAAGGAGGCAGGGCAGGGCGGGGCGGGCCATGGCCGCATCCTCGCCCGTTCGGTCTGGGTTGCAATCGCCGGATTGCCCCTCTCCCCTTGCGGCATGGACGCGACTCCCACCCTCTGGGCCGAGCTCACCGCCGCCGCCAAGGCCGATCCCTTCCTTCCCGTCGCGACGGGCATCTTCCTCCTCGCGATCCTCCACACCTTCCTCGCCCCGGTCTTCGCCCGCAAGGCCCACGAGCTCGAGGCGCGCCACCACGAGCTCGTCAAGGCGGGCAAGGTCCCGGTCGGCCCCGACGGCCGCTCGGCCGACTTCCGCGCCGCCGTCTACCACTTCCTCGGCGAGGTCGAGGCCGTCTTCGGCATCTGGGCCTTCCTCCTCTTCTACGCCTTTGTCCTCTGGCCCGGGAAGGGCTGGGCCTTCGCCACCGCCTACATGGAGACGGCCGACTACGCCCGCGCCGCCGCGCTCGTCGCCGAGCCCCCGGGCCCGGGCACCCGCATCCTCGCCTCGCCCAAGTACCTCGAGCCGCTGTTCGTGTTCGTGATCATGGTCATCGCCTCGTCGCGC
This sequence comes from uncultured Opitutia bacterium, assembly GCA_903868455.1. Taxonomy (GTDB): domain Bacteria; phylum Verrucomicrobiota; class Verrucomicrobiia; order Opitutales; family UBA953; genus UBA8828. The sequence continues at coordinate 2,148 of CAIPVK010000053.1, read as the reverse complement.
CCCATCTTCGCCACCGCCTCCGGCCTGCTCAACCGCCTCGCCCGCCTCTTCGGCGGCTCCCCGCTCTCGCGCTGGGCCGTCGTCCTGACCGTCGCCCCGCTCCTCGGCTCCCTCATCACGGAGCCCGCCGCGATGACCATCGCCGCGCTCATGCTCTCGGCGCAGTTCCACGAGTTGAAGCCCTCCGCCCGCCTCCGCTACGCCACGCTGGGCCTGCTCTTCGTCAACATCTCCATCGGCGGCACGCTCACCCACTTCGCCGCGCCGCCCGTCGTGATGGTCGCCGGCACCTGGGGCTGGACCACGCCCCACATGTTCCTCCACTTCGGCCTCAAGGCCGTCCTCGCCATCGTTGTCTCGACCGCCCTGTACGCCTGGGTCTTCCGCCGCGAGTTCGGCGAGCTCGCCCGCCGCGCCGACCCGCCGCTCCACGCCGAGTCCGAGGGGCGCGTCCCCGCCTGGGTCACGGGTGTCCACCTCGTCTGCATGGTCTGGACGGTCCTCATGCTCGTCGGGCACCACGGCGCCCTCCTCATGGCGGGCCTCCTCGTCTTCCTCGCCTTCACCGTGGCCACGCCGCAGTGGCAGTCGCCCGTCCAGCTGCGCGGGCCCCTGCTCGTCGCCTTCTTCCTCGCCTCGCTCGTCCTCCACGGCGGCCTGCAGGGTTGGTGGATCGGCCCCATCCTCTCGCGGCTCGGCGAGCTCGAGCTCTTCGCGGGCGCGACCGTCCTGACCGCCTTCAACGACAACGCCGCCATCACCTTCCTGGCCTCCCAGGTCCCCGCGCTCTCCGCCGCCACGGACGAGGCCCGGGCGCTGCAGTTCGCCGTGCTCGCCGGCGCCGTCACCGGGGGCGGCCTCACCGTCATCGCCAACGCCCCGAACCCCGCGGGCCAGTCGATCCTCGCCAAGCACTTCGAGCACGGCGTCTCCGCCGGCCGCCTCTTCCTCTGGGCGATTCCCCCGACCCTCGTCGCCACCGCCTGCTTCCTGCTCCTCCCGCGGTGAGCCTGCGGCTCGACTGCCACGTCCACCTCGTCGGCGACGGCTCGTCGGGCGACGGCCGCGCCTTCGAGCTGCGCACGCCCTGGAACCGGCTGCAGGCCCGCTTCCTGCTGCGCGAGGCGCAGGTCGACGCCGCCTATCTCGACGGCGGGCTCGACGCCGCGTTCGAGGCCGCGCTCGCCCGGCATATCGAGGGCTCGGGCCTCGACGGCGCCGTCATCCTCGCCCAGGACGTCCCGCACGACGAGGCCGGCCGCCCGCTCCCCATGGCGGGCTTCCTCGTCCCCAACGACGCCGTCCTCCGCTTCTGCGCCCGCGACCCCGCGCGCCGCATCCCCGCCGTCTCCATTCACCCGGCGCGGCCGGACGCGATCGACGAGCTCGAGCGCTGCGCCGCCCTCGGCGCCCGCGTGCTCAAGCTCCTCCCCAACTGCCACGCCGCGGATTGCTCGCACCCGCGCCACGCGGCCTTCTGGGCGGCCTGCGCCCGCCTGCGGATCGCCTTCCTCGCCCACACGGGCGGCGAGCTCACCTTGCCCGTCCTCCGGCCCGATCTGGAGCACCCGTCCGTCCTGACGCTCCCCCTCGAGCAGGGCGTCACCTGCATCGCCGCCCATGGCGCCAGCCGCTCGCTGCCGTGGGCGAAGGACCATGTCGCCGACCTAGCCGCCCTCTGCCGGCGCCACCCCAACCTGTTGGTGGACAACTCCGCGCTCGGCTCACCCATCCGCTCCGAGGCCATCCGCCGCCTGATCGACACCTGCGGCGACCGGATCGTCCACGGCTCGGACTTCCCCGTGCCCTGCCAGCCCGTCTGGCCCTTCCTCCGCGGGCATCTCGGGCTCTCCGACTGGCGCGAGGTCGCGGCCGTCGCCAACCCCCTCGCCCGGGACGCCGTCCTCAAGCGTCGCCTCGGCTTCGGGGAGGCCAGTTTCAGCCGCCTGGCCCTTCACATGGGCTGGTGAGGGCCGGGCAGGGGGTGTTTTGCGGCTTTCCTTCCGCCCCGCCTCGCCATACTACCCGTTTCCCCCACCTTTGTCCCATGCGCCCCCCGCTTCGCCGAGGCTTCACCCTCATCGAGCTGCTGACGGTCATCGCCATCATCGGCATCCTGACCGCCGTGCTCATCCCCGCCGCCCTGGG
>CAIPVK010000052.1 GCA_903868455.1 uncultured Opitutia bacterium | reverse complement strand
TCGTCCAGGCGGTCGACCAGCCACCGGATATGCGCCGTGTGGGCGGCGGCGAGCCGGGGCGGGTAGGTGCCGGAGGCGTGCGCCACCTTCGTCCAGAAGCCCGGCTCCTTGGCGTCCTTCGCGTCGACGCCCGCGGCGGCGAGCGCCGCGCCGGTGTCGGCCATGACCGCGAGGTAGGCCGTGCCCGAGGCGCGCATCCACGCGGCGACCTTGGCGACCGCGGGCGAGGGCTCGGCGGAGCGCTCGGGCTCCGCGCGCAGCGGATCGGCGGAGGCGACCGCCACGCCCAGCAACAGGGAGGCGTAACGGTCGGCCTGGGCGGGCGAGACGGCGCGGCGCAGTTGGTCGAGGTTGGCCGCGTGGCCGGCGGGCATCGGATGGCTCGCGAAGAGGAGCCCGGCGTGAACGGCGGGATGTCGCTCGACCCAGGCCCAGAACTCGGGCGTGAGCGGGGCGGCGACGCGGGCCGCGGCGTCGGCCTCGGCCGCGAAGCGGTTCACGGCCTCGTCCTCGAAGCGCGGCAAGGCGGCCAGGACCTGGGTCGCGGCGAGGAGGAGGACGGCGAGGAGACGGGCGGGCATGGGCGACACACCTGAGGAAAGCACGCCTTTCCGGAAGTTCCAAGAACTCCGGAAAGGGCCTCCGCTGGTCGGGCTGGGGGGATTTGAACCCACGACCCCTTGCACCCTAAGCAAGTGCGCTAGCCAGACTGCGCTACAGCCCGATAGCGGAGACCTACGACCATCCCCACCCCGGAGCGGGAGTCAAGGGGGAACAGGGAGAATGGGTCGGCGGGTTGCCTCCCCGCCCCCTCCCCCTCCCCTGCCCCCGTGCGCGGCGTCAAGAAAGCCAACCTCCCGACCAAGGTCTGCGCGACCTGCGGCCGTCCCTTCGCCTGGCGCAAGAAATGGGAGCGCTGCTGGGCGGAGGTCCGCCACTGCTCGGACCGCTGCCGGAAGGACCGCCGATGAGCGTGGTCCGTCTCATCCTCGGCGACCAGCTCGACCCGGGTCACCCTTGGTACCGCAAGGTCGACCCGAAGGTCACCTATGTCCTGATGGAGGTCCGCTCGGAGACGGACTACGTCCTGCACCACGCCCAGAAGGTGCTCGCGATCTTCGCCGGCATGCGCCGCCTCGCCGACCGCCTGCGCGCCGCCGGCCACCGGGTGCGGTACTTCCGCATCGGCGACGCCGACAACGCCCAGGACCTCGCGGGCAACCTGCGCAAGGTCCTCGCGGAGCGCAAGGCGAGCCGGTTCGAGCACCAGGAGCCGGACGAGTGGCGCGTCGACCGCGTGCTCGCCGAGTTCCGCGCGGGCTGCGGCGTCGCGTCCGCGGTCGTCCCCTCCGGCCACTTCCTCGACGCGCGCGACGGCGTGGCGCGGCACTTCGGCGCGGCCCGCGGCCGCTGGCTGATGGAGCCGTACTACCGCGCGATGCGGCGCCGCACCGGCATCCTGATGGACGCCGCGGGCGAGCCCGAGGGCGGCAAGTGGAACTTCGACCACGACAACCGGAAGCCCTGGAAGGGGACGCCGCCCCCCCCGAAACCCTGGGACGGCGCGGCCGACCTGCGGGGGCTTTGGGAGGAGATCCAAGCCGCGGGCGTGCGGACCTTCGGCGAGCCCTCGGCGGCGCGCTTTCCCTGGCCGCTCGACCGCGAGGAGGCGCTCGCCCACCTGCGCGCCTTCCTCAAGCGCGGCCTGCCGGACTTCGGCGACTACGAGGACGCGATGCACAGCTCGAGCGACCGGCTCTTCCACTCGCGCCTCTCCCACGCCCTCAACCTCAAGCTCCTCAACCCCCTCGAGGTCGCTCGCGCGGCGGAGGCGGCCCACCGCGCCGACCCCGGGCGGGTGCCGCTCGCGGCGACGGAGGGCTTCGTCCGCCAGGTCATCGGCTGGAGGGAATACATCCGAGGCGTCTACTGGGCGCGCATGCCGGACTATGCCGAGTCCAACGCGCTCGGCCACGAGCTGCCCCTGCCCTCGTGGTTCTGGACGGGCGAGGTGCGCATGAACTGCCTGCGCCACGCCGTCGGGCAGTCGCTCGCCACCGCCTACGCCCACCACATCCAGCGCCTGATGGTCATCGGGTCCTTCTGCCTGACGGCGGGCGTGCGGCCGCGCGAGGTCGACCGCTGGTTCCTCGGCGTCTACATCGACGCCTTCGAGTGGGTGGAGCTTCCCAACGTCATCGGGATGAGCCAGCACGCCGACGGCGGGTTCCTCGGGTCGAAGCCCTACTGCGGGGCGGCGGCCTACGTGAACAAGATGTCGGACTACTGCAAGGGCTGCCCCTACGACCCCAAGGACCGGCTCGGGCCGCTCGCCTGCCCGCTCAACGCGCTCTACTGGGACTTCTGGCTGCGGCACGCCGAGCGCTTCCGCGACAACCCGCGCATCGGCATGGCCGTGCGCCAGGCGATCGGCATGCCCGAGGCGGAGAAGCGCGCGGTGCGGGCGAAGGCCGCCGCGCTGCGGGCCGACATCGAGTCGCTCTGATCAGCCGCGGTTGCGGCCCCAGCTGCGCCGACCGCCCGGACCGGGGCGACCTTGGCCGCCGCTGCCGGGCTGGCCGGGGCCTCCGCCCTCGCGTCGGCCGCCGTGCCACGCGCCGGGGCGCGGCGCCTGGGGGCGGGCCTCGCGCTGGCGACGGTCATGGCCCGGACCGCGGTTGTGGGGGCGGGGCGCGGCGTCGGGCGCGGGGGCGGCGAAGGCCTCCTTGGTCGCGGCCTCGTAGTCGAAGCCCGGCGCGCGGCAGGGCTTGGGGAGGGGCTTGCCCACGAGGCGCTCGAGCTTGCGGAGCTCGCCGAGGTCCTCGGAGGTGAGGAAGGTCACGGAGTTGCCGGTGGCCTGGGCGCGGCCGGTGCGGCCGATGCGGTGGACGTAGTCCTCGAGCTGGTCGGGGAAGTCGAAGTTCACCACGTGGGTGATGCCGTCGACGTCGATGCCGCGCGAGGCGATGTCGGTCGCCACCAGGACGCGCACCTTGCCGGAGCGGAAGGACTCCAGCGCGCGCTGGCGCTGGGACTGCGAGCGGTTGGCGTGGATGGCGAGCGCCTCGGTGCCGTCGCGGGCGAGGCGCCGGCAGATGCGGTCGGCGCCGTGCTTGGTGCGGCTGAAGACGAGGACGCTGTCCCAGCCCGGCTGGCGGAGGAGGTGGGCGAGCAGGCCCTGCTTGAGGTTGTGCGGGCACTCGTAGAAGGCCTGCTCCACGGTCTCGGCCGGGTTGGAGCGGCGGCCGACCTGGACGAGGCGGGGCGAGCGCTGGAACTCCGAGGTCAGCTGCTCGATCTCCTTGGAGAGCGTGGCGGAGAACATGAGCGTCTGCCGGTCGCGCGGCAGGGCGCGCACGATGCGGCGGATGGAGGGCAGGAAGCCCATGTCGAGCATGCGGTCGGCCTCGTCGAGGACGAGCACCTCGAGGTCGCGGAAGTCGCCGTGGCCCTGGCTGGCGAGGTCGAGCAGGCGGCCCGGGGTCGCCACGAGCAGGTCGCAGCCCTGGCGCAGCGCGGTGATCTGGGGGCGCTCGCCCACGCCGCCGAAGACCACGGCCACGCGGAGGGGGAGGTGGCGGGAGTAGGCCCGGACGTTCTCCTCGATCTGGAGGGCGAGCTCGCGGGTCGGGGCGAGGACGAGGGCGCGGACGGCGCCGGCGGCGGCGCGGCCCTTGGCGAGGCGGGTCAGCAGCGGCAGGGTGAAGGCCGCGGTCTTGCCGGTGCCGGTCTGGGCGATGCCGATGACGTCGCCCCCCTCGAGCACGACGGGGATGGCCGCCGCCTGGATGGGGGTGGGATCGGTGTAGCCCTGCTCGGCCACGGCCTTCTGGACGGCCTCGTGCAGGCCCAGCTCGGAGAAACGCATGGGGCACCGTGACCCCCGCGCCTCGCGAGGGCGAGCGCAATCGGGGTCAGCGGCGCGGAAGGTCGTCCGTCTCGACCGGCTCGACGTGGGCGAGCTGGTCGGGCTTGCGCCCGCCGCCGAGGACGCGCGCGAGGCACCAGACGAAGAGGGCGGTGACGCCCCCGACGGAGACGAGCATGAAGACGAGGCCGGCGGTGGTCATGGTTCAGCGGGAGACGCGCGACCAGCGGCGGCCGGCGAGATGGATGAGGAGCGCCGCGAAGGCGACGAACGCGACGAGGAAGAGGAAGGTCAGGCGCGCCACGGGGCTGGCGGGCGCGGCGGCGGAGCCGACGAGGTCGACCACGGGGCCCGTCGGGGCGAAGGCGGGCTCGGAGAGGCTGAGGTTCCAGCCGGCGAGGTTGGTCAGGAGGAACATCACGAGGATGGCCGTGAGGTAGGTCGGCGTCACCCAGCGGATGACCGGGCGGAAGACGCGGGGGATGGCGATCTCCGCGCCGCGGTGCGCCTCGTCCCACCCGCGGTCGGTGCCGAGGCCGAGGTTGAAGACGTAGACGAGGAGGGTGCCCTGTAGGAAGATGCCGATGTCGCCGATCCAGAAGTCGACCGTGCCGAGCGCCTTGAGGTCGCGGCTGAACCAGAGGACGAGCGTGCAGCCGACGGCGGTGACGAAGCCGAGCAGGGCGACCGAGCGCCGGCGGCCGAGCCCGAGGCCCTCCTCGAGGAAGGCGATGCCGGGCTGGAGCATCGACAGCGACGAGGTGATGGCGGCGATGAAGAGCAAGGTGAAGAAGCAGCCGCCGAAGACGTGGCCGTAGGGCATCAGGGCGAAGACCTGGGGCAGCACGTTGAAGCCGAGGGCGAAGGTGCCGCCCGCCACCGCGGAGGCGCCGAGGAAGGCGAAGGCCGCGGGCACGGTGATCATGCCGCCGAGCCCCACCTCGCAGAACTCGTTGGCGGCGGTGGCGGTTAGGCCGCTCAGGACGACGTCGTCCTTGGGCCTGAGGTAGCTCGCGTAGGTGATGATGACGCCGAAGCCGACCGAGAGCGTGAAGAAGACCTGGGAGGCGGCCTTGAGCCAGACCGCGGGGTTGGCGAGGCCCGCCGCGATGTCCTTGGGGTCCCACATGTAGCCGAGGCCGTTCCAGATGCTGAGCTCCGGACGGGCGGGGTCGGGCGTGCCGAGCGTGAGGACGCGGGCGAGCAGGACGAGCGCGAGGAGGATGAGGAGGGGCATGCCCCACTTGCAGACGAGCTCGATGCCGCCGGAGAGGCCGCGGTAGATGATGGCGAAGTTGAGGAGGAAGACGCCGGCGAAGAAGGCGAGCGCCCCGCCGTCGGCGAGCAGGTGGCCGTCCTCGCCCTGGCCGGTGAAGTCGGCGAAGAATCCGGCGAAGGCCTCCTTGCCCGAGAGGTCGAGGTTGCCCGCGAAGCTGTGCCAGGCGTAGCCGAGGCACCAGGACTCGATCACCACGTAGTAGAAGTAGACGCCGACGGGGACGACGAAGCCCAGGAGGCCCAGATACTTGCCCCAGGGCTTGCGAAGGACGGCGTGGAAGATGCCCGGCGAGGAGTTGAAGCCCCGCGCCCCGCCGAAGCGCCCGAGCGTCCACTCCACCCAGCAGATGGGCAGGCCGACGAGCAGCAGCGAGACGAAGTAGGCGATGAGGAAGGCGCCGCCGCCCGTCTGGGGGTCGGCGACCAATCCGGGGAAGCGGAGGAAGTTGCCGAGGCCGACCGCGCTGCCGGCGACGGCCATGATGACGCCGAGCTTGGAGCTCCAGGCTTCCTGGGGACGGGAAGACATGGCGCGAGTTAGGCGGCCGGGCGGCCGCCACGCAACCCCCTAAGCGTCCTCAGGCCTTCGGCTTGGGGGCCTCCTCCGTCACCTGGATGCGGAGGTCGCGGAGCTGGCGCGGGGCGACGGGGCCGGGGCAGTCGGCCATGAGGTCGCGGCCGGCCTGGTTCTTGGGGAAGGCGAGGATGTCGCGGATCGAGCTGCGGCCGGCGAGCATGGCGACGACGCGGTCGAACCCGAGGGCGATGCCGCCGTGCGGGGGCGCGCCGTAGGAGAAGGCCTTGAGCATGTAGCCGAAGCGGCTCTCGACGAGGTCCTGGGGAATCTTGAGCACGTCCTCGAAGACGCGCTTCTGGACGGCCGGGTTGTGGATGCGGATGGAGCCGCCGCCGAGCTCGACGCCGTTGAGGACGATGTCGTAGTGCTGGCCGCGCACCTTGGCGGGGTCGGTGGCGAGCAGGGGCTCGTCCTCGACCACGGGGGCGGTGAAGGGGTGGTGGGCCGAGACGTACCGCTTCTCCTCCTCGTCCCAGAGCATGAGGGGGAACTCGATCACCCAGAGGAAGTTGTACTGGTCGGGGCGCAGCGTCATGCGGCCGCGGGCGCGCAGCAGTTGGGCGGACTCGAGGCGGATGCGGCCGAGGATGGTGGAGGCCTGCTCCCAGGGGGCGGCGGCGAAGAAGACGATGTCGCCGTCCTCGATGTTCAGGCGGGCCTTGAGCTCCGCCTTCTCGGCGTCGGTGAAGAACTTGACGATGGGGGACTTCCACTCGCCCGCCTCGCACTTGATGAAGGCCAGGCCCTTGGCGCCGGCGGCCTTGGCGATGGTCTCGAGGTTGGTGAGCTCGCCCTGGGTGATGTCGGCGAGGCCCTTGGCGTTGATGGCGCGGACGACCGAGCCCTCGGCGTTGGCGGCGGCGGCGAAGACCTTGAAGGCCGAGCCCTTGAAGAGGTCGGTCAGGTCCCGGATCTCGAGGCCGAAGCGGGTGTCGGGCTTGTCGATGCCGAATCGGTCCATCGCCTCGCGGTAGGACATGCGCGGGAAGGGCGTGGGGATGTCGACGCCGAGGGTCTCCTTCCAGGTGCGCCTGAGCACCGCCTCGATCAGGCGGTACATGTCCTCGCGGTCGATGAAGGACATCTCGAGGTCGACCTGGGTGAACTCCGGCTGGCGGTCGGCGCGCAGGTCCTCGTCGCGGTAGCAGCGCGCCATCTGGTAGTAGCGCTCGACGCCCGCCACCATGAGCATCTGCTTGTACTGCTGGGGCGACTGGGTGAGGGCGTAGAACTCGCCGGGATTGACGCGGCTGGGGACGAGGAACTCGCGCGCGCCCTCGGGCGTGCTCTTGAAGAGGGTGGGGGTCTCGATCTCGAGGAAGCCCTGGGTGTCGAGCTCGGCCCGGATGGAGCGCGCGGCCTGGGCGCGGAGCTTGAGGAGGCCGAGGTTGCGCGGGCGGCGCAGGTCGAGGAAGCGGTACTCGAGGCGCAGGTCCTCGTTCACCTTGTCGGCCTTGTCATCCTCCATCGGGAAGGGGAGGTCGGCGCAGGTGTTGAGGACGGTGAGCGAGGCGGCGGCGACCTCGACCGCGCCGGTGCCGATCTTGGGGTTGACGGTCTCGGCGGTGCGGGCGCGGACCACGCCCGTGACCTGGATGACGGACTCGGTCTTGAGGCGCTGGGCGACCTCCTGGATGCCGTCGGCACCGGGATTGAAGACGATCTGGGTCACCCCCTCGCGGTCGCGCAGGTCGATGAAGGTCACGCCCCCGAGGTCGCGCTTGGTGTCGACCCACCCGGCGAGGGTGACGGTCTTGCCGGCGTCGGCGGGACGGAGGGCGTTGCAGGAGTGGGTGCGGGACATGGCGGGGCGGCGGGGCCGAGGGCGGAGGTAAGATAATCGGGCCGAAAGGTTAAAGGATAAAGGAGGGCCGGCGGCCCCGCCGCCTCGCCCCGCCCCGCCTGCCACCCCCTCCACCCCTCACCAAGGCTCGTCGTTCAACTGCTCGGAGCCGCACCTAGGGCACAGGTGCTTGGTGCCGAGGACCCTCCCCGCGGTGTAGAAGCCCCCGGCGACCGGGCTGATGGCCCAGTAGAAAAGCTCGGCCAGGAAACTGCCCTCCTTCTCGACCTTGGGCTCCGCGAAGCGGTGCTGGCAACGCAGGCAGGTGTACCGCAGATGGCCGGCGGGCTTGGAAGGGCGCGCCGGGGCGGCGGCGGGGGCGGGGCGGGACGCAGGAGTCGCGGGCGAGGGGGTGGGGTTGGGACGGGGCGCGTCGAAGGTCGCCCCGACCCGTTCCCAGGACCGCATGCCCTCCCGCCACCAATGGTCGGTTCGGCGCACCTCCCCGAGGGCCACGAGGGCGGGGACGGCGTGCTCCTCGTGGACGCCGATGACCGAGCCGCCCCTGGCGATGTGGATGCGCGCCATGTTCTGTGGAAGTCTTGCAGAGGAATCGGGCGGAGAAAAGGGGATTCGGGCGACCTTGAAAAAGGCCGAGATTGGAGATTCCCCGGCGGCCGGGCGGCGCTAGGATGACGAACCCCTCCCATGCGCCCCGCCCTGCTCCTGCTGGTGGCCTCCCTCCTCTCGGCCCAGGCCGCCGAGATCCCCGCCGGCGGCCGCGTCACGGCCGTCACCGTCTACGCCGACCGCGCCGAGGTCGTGCGCGAGGCCTCGGTGCGCCTCGAGGCCGGCGAGCAGACGCTCGTCTTCGACAACCTCCCCGGCGCCACGGACCTCGGGTCGCTGCGCGCGGAGGGCACGGGAGCCTTCACCCTCCTGGACATCCGCCCGGACACGGTGCAGACGGTCGACGTCGCCAACCCGAAGGTGAAGGAGCTCCAGGAGCGCCTGGCCGGGCTCGACACCGCGACGGAGGAGAACCGCCGCGCCGAGGGCCGCGTCGAGGCCCGCCGGACCGCGCTCGGCAAGGTGCTCGACCGCGTGACCACCGCGGGCAAGGACTCGCCCTCCCCCGACCTCGATCCCGCCAAGTGGGGCGCGCTCGTCGACTACCACGCCGCCAAGCTCGCCGACCTCGACAAGGAGTCTATGGCCCTCAAGGCCAAGGCCAAGGACCTTCAGAAGGAGACCGACCTCATCCGCCGCGAGCTGCAGGCGCTGCAGGCCGGCGCCCGCAAGGTCCGTCAGGTCGCGCGCGTGACGGTCGAGGCCAAGTCGGCCGGCGAGGCCACCCTGCGCCTCAGCTACGTCGTCCAAGGTCCCTCCTGGGGCCCTTCCTACGACATCCGCGCGGATGTCGCCGCCAAGACGGTGGACGTCGCCTACCTCGCCACCGTGCGCCAGTCGACCGGCGAGGATTGGAAGGGCGTCGCCCTGCGCCTTTCCACCGCCCAGCCCTCGGTCCACGGCCGCGAGCCGGAGCTCGACCCTTGGTTCCTCGCCAAGCAGGAGCCGATGCCGCCGGCTCCCGCCGGCGTCGCCGAGGCCCGTCCCGGCTTCCTCGCCTCAACGTCCCGTTCGGCCAAGGTCCAGCTGTTCAACGCCATGCCGGCGGAGGCAGGCGAGGGTGAGCCCCGCGTGGCTGCCGATAGCGCCTCGGTGCGCGTGGTCGCAGGCGGCGTCGCCGCGGTCTTCGTCGTCGAGCGCAAGGTCGACATCCTCGCCGACAACAAGCCCGTCCGCGCGCCGCTCGACCGCCGCGCCTACGCCGCCGCCTTCCGCCACACCTGCGTGCCCAAGCTCTCGCCCCACGTCTACCTGAAGGCCAAGGCCGTCAACGCGAGCGACCTGCCCTACCTGCCCGGGCCCGCGGCCATCTATGTCGACGGCGCGTATGTCGCCGGGTCGGAGATGGAGCTCGTGCCCGCCGGCCAGGAGTTCTGGACCTACCTCGGCGCCGACGCCTCGGTGAAGGTGGAGCGCCGCCTGCTGGCCGACCGCACGGAGGTCTCCGGCCTGATCGGCAAGAAGACCGTCTCCACCGTGCGCGACCACCTCTTCAAGGTGAGCAACGGCAAGGCCGCGCCCATCGAGCTCGTCATCTGGGACCAGCTGCCCGTCTCGAACCACGAGGACATCAAGGTGGCGCTCGACGCGCCCGAGCTGCGCGCCGACGACCCGAACCTCAAGGTCGACGAGTCCAAGCGCCTCGAGTGGCGCCTCGACCTGAAGGCGGGCGAGAAGCGCGACCTGCCCTTCCGCTTCACCGTCTCGCGCCCCGAGGACGTGGTCGTCGTCGGCCTCTGAGCGGGAGCGGGCATTCGTCCCTTGCCAGCGCCGGACCCGGCGCTTGACTTGGGCCATGACGCGCGCACGGCCGACAACCGTCGAGGCCTACCTCGCCGACCTGCCCCGGGGACACTGGGAGACGCTCGCCGGCATCCTCGCCTTCCTGACCTCGGAGTTTCCCGAGCTCGAGGCGCGGCTGGCCTGGAACGTGCCGCACCTCTACCTCGGCAAGGACCCGGTCGTCGGCTTGTCCTCCGCCAAGGCCCATGTCTCGCTCTCACCCTGGAGCGCCGCGGTCCTGGCCGCGCACCGCGGGCGCCTGGGGGGGCTGGAGGCGACGTCCAACCTCATCCGGATACCGCCGGGGTGGAAGCCGGACAAGGCGCTGCTGGTCTCGCTGGTCCGCGCGCGCCTCGCGGAGCTGCGGGGCCCGTCGGGTCAGGCCCCGAGGAAGCGCGACGCGAAGCCCGAGTAGAGCGGGATCCCCACGATCAGGTTGAAGGGGAAGGTCACGCCGAGCGAGAGGCCGAAGTAGAGCGAGGGGTTCGCCTCGGGCATGGCGTGGCGGAGCACGGCGGGCACGGCGATGTAGGAGGCGCTGGCCGCGAGCACCATGAGCAGGGCGCCGTCGCCCCGCGACAGGCCGAGCGCGACGGCGAGGCCGAGCGCGAGGGCGGCGTGGACGAGCGGGGCCAGGAGCGCGTAGGCGACGACCATCGGCGACTTGCCCCGCACCTCCGGCAGGTTGCGCGCGGCGTTCAAGCCCATGTCCAGGAGGAAGAAGGCGAGCAGGCCCTTGAACAGGTCGCCGGTGAACGGCTGCATGGCGGCCTTGCCCGCCTCGCCCGAGACGATGCCCACCAGCATCGCCCCCATGAGGAGGAGCTGGGCTCCCTCGGTGAAGGACTCGCGGAGGATCGCGCCGGCGCCGGAGGAAGGCGCGAGGCCGCCGCGCTCGCGGCGAAGCCGGTTGGCGAGGACGACGGCGAGGATGATGGCCGGCGACTCCATGAGCGCCATCGCCGCGGCCATGTGGCCGCCGTAGGCGACGCCGTGGGTCTCGAGGTGCTGCGTGGCGGTGATGAAGGTGACGGCGCTGACGGAGCCGTAGGTCGCGGCGAGGGCGGCGGCGTCGAAACCCGAGACCAGCCGGCGGAGGACGGCGTAGCCGAGCACCGGCACCACGATCGCCAGGAGCACGGCGGCCCCGAGGCCCGAGGCGATCTCCGGGGTCAGGCCCGACTGGGCCAGGGCGAAGCCCCCCTTGAGCCCGAGGGCCATCAGGAGGTAGAGGGAGAGGAAGCGCGAGACGGGCTGCGGGATCTCGAGGTTCGAGCGGACGAGGCCCGCGAACAGTCCGACGCCGAAGAACAGGATGGCCGGGTCGAGGAAGGGAGTCACGGAACCGCTTGATGGCATGAGGCCGGAGAATTCAAATCCCATTTTGGCATCACCGACGCGGGGAAGGTCCCGCAGGCGCGACCCGGGAACCGTCGCCGGGACGCCCCTCGGGACCGGGCGGGGCGGCCGGGGGCTCGACATCCGGCACCGAGACGATCCGGGGTACCACGCGCTCCGCATCCGGAAGGACGAACATCAGCTGTCGGCCGGAGTCATGCCGCGTCCAGGTCGCCCTCACCATCGGCTGGGGCTCATCCGCCGGTTGGCGGGCGGCGAGGTCGATGAGGACCGGAAAGGCGCCCCCGGGGGCGACCGGCGGGACGGCGAGGCGCCCCTGACCGGGAGGGACGGCCGTGAGCGCGGGACCGAAGCGGACGAGCAAGGTCCGGTCGGAAAGGTTCATCCAGAGAAAGGCGCCGGCGCGCGCGGGATCCCGGGTTAGGGCGACGGGCAAACCCTGGACCGCGAGCGCCCCGGCGCCTTCCCTCGGAAAGAGCACGACCAGCAGGTCATCCTCGCCCGCAGGGAGGTCGATCGACGGCGCGTCGGCGGGCAAGGGGCGCTCGCGGGTCGGCCTCTCGAGCGCGAGGCGCAGACGGGCGGCCTCGGCGCCGACGCGAAGCCGGGCGCGGGAGGGCGAGAGCCGGGGGACATCCATCTCGAAGGCGACCTCGCCGCGGACGACGAAGACGCGCGAGGGGGCGTCCTCGGGCGCCTCGATGCGGAGCAGGCGGACATCCCGGGCGGCGAGCGCCAGGGGCAGGAGGAGCAGGATCAGGAATCGCATCAAAGCTCGTTGGGGCCGAGCCAGCGGAAGCTGGCGACGCGGTAGCGGCGGCCAAGCGCGGCGTTGGGCAGCCCGATCGTGCCGGAGGCGACGCCGTCGCCATGCGGCCCCTCCCAGGCGGGGATGCGCGCGTCGACATACTCGGGGGTCCGGACCAGCACCAGCTCGCACCAAGCGGTCGCGCGGCCGGAGGTGCCGGCGGCGCGGACGACAACCGTGTCGTCGCGCACGGCCATCACCGGGGCGAGCGGACGCAGGAGGTCGGCCTGGCGCGGCCAGGCCGGCATGCCGAAGTTGGAGTTGCCCTCGGCCGCCTTGGGATGGGTGTAGCGGCCCGACGAGTCGGTCCACTCGCCCAGGGCGAAATTGCGCGCGCCGGGAAGGTTGTAGTTGATGAAGGCCGGCGGCAGCAGGCCGGCGGTCCGGAGCTCGTCGTAGGTCGAGGCCGACTTGCCCTGGCTCCTGGCGCCGGAGGCGGGATGGGTCGCGGAGACCGACTCGAGCTTGCGCAGCGCCATGGCGAGCGCGCCGCCGAGGGAAAGGTCGGTGTCGGTGCCATCGGGCTCGGAAAGACGGCGGTTGACGAACTCGGACAGCGAGAGGAAGGGGCCGCGCAGTCGGACCTGCCTCACGATCTCCTCCGCGAGGCGGTCAAGCTGGGCGTCGGTCAGGACGGCGAAGCCGAGCACGGCGCGGGAGGTTCCGCCGCCGGAGGCGGCCCTCTCGGGCGAGACCTGCATGCGCGAGAGGGGATTGTCGGCCGCGACCGAGACGGCCGTGGTCGCGCCCGGCGGCAGGCAGGGCACCTCCTGGGCGCGGAGATTGCCGAGCAGCGCCCTCCAAGCCGCGACGGACTGGCTGTTGACGTTGAACTGGCCGGTCACCTTGAGGTGCGCGGCGAGGCGCAGGAAGTGGGGCGAGACCGCGGGGTCGGAGCCGACGAGGCTGGCCGTGGCGGTGTCGAGGGTGAAACCCGCGGCGGTGGCCAAGGGGACGTAGCTGGCGTTGGGCAGCCGCGACGCGCCGGATCGGACCTCGGCCCACGTCTCCTGCAGCCGGACGAGGACCTGCGGATCCCAGGAGAACTCGGCCCCGACGGACGGGTAAAGCGAGGCCCAGGAGGAGGGCGGCGGGGCCAGCGAGGAGACGAACCAGTCGTCGAAGAGGACGTGGTTGAGGCAATAGCTGTCGTCGTGCTGCAGGTGGTTGGCGGGCATGCCGTCGCGGGGCTGGACCGTGGCGGTGGCCTGGGAGATCTGCCGGCCGACGGGATCGTCGGCGGGAAGCACGGGCGAGGCGTCCGAGTTGCCGATGATAAAGTACGAGAAGGGCGGCGCCGGGTTGGTCGCGCGGATGTCGCAGGACTGGAGCTCGGCGAGCGACTGCAAGGGGCGGACGGGGAGCTCGGCGACGGGGGCCCTGCCCAGCCCGGTCGCGGCGTCGAGCCCTGTCAGCACGAACCCCTCGAGGGTCGCGGGATCGCACTGGGGCACGCCGGTGCCGGTGAAGTCGGTCAGGGCGTAGGTGTAGAAGTCGAAGGGGGCGTTGATCAGACTGAGCGAGCCGCTGTAGCAGTAGGCAGGGTTGTTGGAGGAGAAATGGTCAGGGTTGATGGTCGTGCTGTAACGGTAGAAGGGGTCGCGCACCGGCACCAGGCCCACCTTGCCGAAGTCGTAGATGGAGGACGAGGACCAATGGAAGGGCGTCAGCTCCGTGGCCGACTTCATCCCGAGCTCGGTGTAGGTGACGAAGGGGCTCGATTGCATGAAGCCCTTGGAGATGGTCTTGATGCCGGTCCGGCTGGTGTACTGGGCGATGCCGTCGTTGGAGAGGCGCAGCCCGAACGAGAACATGCCGAAGGCGCGGGGAACGGAACGCGCGGCGTCCAGCGAGATGTCGAAGGGCGCCGGCCCGTCGGCGCCGTAGAGGAGGAGGAAGTCGGACTGGGAGACGCCGGTGTAGCTGTAGCGGGCGGCGGGCGCGGAGGCGAAATTGGGGATGTCGGCGTCGACGTAGATGCTGTTGCGCGCGATCTCGGTGTCGGGCCAGTCGATGCGCTTGGCGAGGCGGAAACGGAGGTTGGAACCCGCGCTCGCCGAGAGCGAGGTGTCGACCATCAGGGTGCCCGAGCGCGGCGAGGCGGCGTAGCCCGCCACGAGGTTGCCGGCATGGGACCCCCCCTCGTTGCGCCGGAGGCGCTGCAGGTCGGCGAGCGACCCGCCCACGCCGTGCGAGAAGACCCGGGTCTGACCGGGTCGGAGGGAGGTCGCGGGCACGGTCATGTCCCACGAGGCGGCGCCCCAGTCGCGGACATGGCGCGTCACGGGGGCGGACCAGGCCGTCCCGGTCGCGTCGCTGACGGCGATCTCGAACGACAGCGGGAGGTCGCGCCAGCGGGGCTTGATGACGAAGGCGGGCGTGTCGAGGCGGACGTTGTAGGGATTCCAGACGGTGACGACGGGCTGGACCAGCACCGCGGGGTTGTCGCCGACGGCCGCGGCGGCGAAGACGTACTCGATGCGGGCGACGAGCGGGTGCCGATGGACGCGCTCGTAGTAGGTGTACTGCTGCCCGCCCTCGGCCGAGCCGACGGGACGGGGCGCGTCCATCCGCACCTCGCCCTCGATGGACGTGCCGGGGACGACGTAGCGACGGTAATGGAGGGCGTGGTCCGCGAGGTAGGCCCAGCTGCGGATCGGCGGATAGGACGAGATGCCGCCGAACTTGCTGCCGCCGTCGGCGGAGAGCGCGGCCGCGCTCCACGCGCCGTTGTTCGTGCCATAGTCGGACCACCAATACATCAGGTTATGGCGGGAATTGTCGCCGGAGCGGTTGCGGTTGCCCCAGTCGCCCGGGAAGCGGCTGTCGGGGAAGGGCCGGGTGAAAAGCAGGTCATGGTCCGCCTCGGCGGCGGTGAGCCGACGGACGGCGGGCTTGGCGCGGAAGAGAGGCAGCCGGGCCACGCGCGAGGGATCGTCGACGTTCATCTTCTCCCACATCTCGGTCAGCAGCGAGAGGTCCTTGCGCAGCCCTCCGGTGGCGGAGTTGGTCAGCAACCCGTCCGCGAGGTGGGTCACATCGTGGAAGCCGGCGGCGGAGACGCCCGCGGGAAGCGCCGTGCTGAGCCGGGCCGGCGCCGAGGTCGGCACGTAGCGGTCGAGCAGTCGACGGCTGGGCACCGAGGCCAGCTCGTGGGCCGCGTCGGGAGCGACCAACCCGACCGCCTCGAGATCGGGCCGCCCGAACGCGCCGACGCGCGAGGACCGTTCCAGCGCCGTCGCGGCCGCGGCCGCGGCCGGGGCGAAGGTCGCCAGCGCCTTTTGGTTCTCGCCGCCGACCCACCAGGCGAAGCCCCCTTGGGAGAGGTCCGCGGTGAGCTGGGAGGCGGTGGCGGAGAAGGTGGATTTGCCATCCGCGAGGGAAAGGGGGACGAGGTGGACCTGCCGCACGGCCGACGGCGCGGTCGCGACGCCGACCAAGGGCAAGGCCCCGGACTGGCTGACGACCGAGGGAGGGGCGGGAGGGCGGGTCGAGGTGGCGCTGGTCAGCGGCGCGCCGCCGTAGCCCCAGCCCGTGGAGACCAGCCAGCCGAGGAAGCGCCCGCTCGCAGGGCTGGCGGGATCATGACGGCGGAGCTTGGCGTCGTAGTCCGGCCGATGCGGGCGTCCGGAGTAACGGCTTCGCACGCCCGAGGGGCTGACGCGCGCGTCATGATCCAGGCCTTCCCAGCTGCGCCAGACCCCGAGCAAGGGATACTCGAACAGGTCGCCCCCGGGCGTCGTCGCGCTCGAGACCGCGGCGTCGTCGTAGATCGAGGCGGGCGCGGATATCCGGGTGTCAGGTCCGAGCGCCTGCTGGACGGCGGACTGGGCGAGACGAGCCGCCGCGAGGGCGTTGAGCCGTGCGGCGACCCCCGCCTGCCGGGCGGAAGCCCCCATCGACTCGACTCGCAGGAAGGCGGCGAGCGAAAGCGCGACCAGCACGAGCAACGCCATGACGACGAGCGCGAGGGCGAGCGCGAATCCCCTTCTTTGGCTGGCGGTGTGCTGAACCACTGGCTAAGATTATTAGCCATGATAGCCCCGGCTTGCCAATAGGGAATCTCAGCCGCCGACAACCGACACCTTGCCACCGTCCGAGCGGCGCACCGGCATGAGGGCGCCGCGCTCGCGCAGCTCGCGGGCGAGGACCGCGGCGAGCTCCGCGACCTTGTCGGGCCGGCTGGCCGCCAAGTCGCGCGACTCGCCGAGGTCGACGGCGAGGTCGAAGAGCTCCCGCCTGCCGGTGGCGTGGTGATGGATGAGCTTCCAATCGCCGAGCCGCAGGGCGCTGAACGGCCCCTGCCCTCCGTAATGGTTGGGGAAGTGGAAGACGAGGGGGCGGTCGGCGGGCAGGCGCGCGCCACCCGTGAGGTGCGGCACCCAGCTGCGCCCGTCCACCACCTGCGCGACCCTGCCGGCAGGGTCGACGCCGGCGGCCTCCAGCACGGTCGGGAAGAGGTCCTCGATGAGGACCGGGGTCGCGTCGACCAAGCCGGGGCGGATCTTGCCGGGCCAGCGCGCCAGGGCGGGCACGCGGCTCCCGCCCTCGTGGCAGGAGAGCTTGTGGCCGCGGAGGGGAAGGTTGCGCGGCACCTCGGCCGGCGCGCCGTTGTCGGAGATGAGCAGGACGAGCGTGTCGCCCGCCACGCCCAGCCGGTCGAGCGCGGCGAGGAGGTCGCCGACCGACTTGTCCACGCCCTCGATCATCGTGGCGAGCGCGAGCTCCCTGCCCTTCAGACCCGCCGCCTGGTATCGGGCGGCGAAACGCGGGTCGACCTCCCAAGGGGCGTGCACGGCGTAGTGGGCGAGATGGAGGAAGAAGGGGCGGCGCTCCGCCACGGCGGCCTCGACCGACCTCACCGCCTCCAGGGTGAGCGCCTCGGTGAGATGGGTGCCGGACGCCTTGTGCGTGTCCAGCCCCGGGACATCCCAGACCGCCTCGCCCGACCTCCAGAGCGCGCTATAGCCCTTCTCGCCCAGGTAGCTGCCGGGGCCGCCCGCGGCGTGGCCGGCGACGTTGACGTCGAAGCCGAGGTTGAGCGGGTCCGCGCCCGGGGTCCCGATCGCGCCGAAGTGCGCCTTGCCGACATGGATCGTGCGGTAGCCCACCCCGCGCAGGAGCGCCGGCAAGGGCGTCGCGACGACGGTTCGCGGGGTGCCGGGCCCCGGGGCGAGGCCGTTGAGGGGCCAGTCCGGCATGTCGAGCGTCGGATGGCGGTCGTCGGGACTTCGGTCGCGACGGAGCGTCCAGTTCGTGACCCCGTGCCGCGCGGCGCTCATCCCGGTCAGGAGGCTGACGCGCGAGGGGCTGCACACCGCGGAGGCGTGGGCGTCGGTGAGCTTGGCGCCCTCGGCCGCGAGACGCTCCATCGCGGGGGTTCGGTAACGGCGGTTGAGCGCGGTGACCTCGCGGTGGAAAGGCACCGAGGTGTCCTGCCAACCCATGTCGTCGACGACGAAGAGGACGATGTTGGGACGCTCCGCGGCCGCGAGGGACGCGAGCGCCGCGGGGAGCAGGGCAAGGAGGACGGGGAGGCGGGCCATGGCGCAGGATGGGCGCGGGGCGCGGCCGAGCCAAGCCTTGCCCCGCGCGTGGAGCGGGCTTGCATGGACGCATGCCCGCCCCGACGCCCCGGACCGCCTCGCCCAGCCTGGCCTTCCCGGCGTTCCCCGGGGCGGAGGCCGCGCGGCTGCTCGCGATCCAGCACCAGCTCTCGCTCTCGGAGCGATGGACGCCCGCCGAGCTGCGCGCGGCGCAGGCGCGCCAGCTTGACCTCCTGCTTCGCCACGCCGCGGCGGAGGTCCCCCATTACCGGGAACGCGTCACGGCCGCCCTCGCGCTGCCGGCCGAGGACCTCGCCGGGCGCCTCGCCGCGATCCCCGTGTCGACCCGCTCCGACCTGCAGGCCGCGGGGGAGGGGCTGAGGGCGCGGCGCCTGCCGGCGGAGCACGGCAAGTTCGCGACCGCCACGACCACGGGGTCCACAGGCGAGCCGCTTCGCTTCGCCCGCACCTCGGCGACCAACGCGGTGTGGCTGGCCAACGCGCTGCGCGAGTACCTCTGGCAGGGTCGCGATTTCTCGCTCAAGCTCGGCGCCATCCGGATGTTCCCCAACGCCGCGGGGGAGCCCACCGAGGAGGGCATCCGCCAGCCCGACTGGGGGCCGAGCGTGGCGAGCATCTACCCCTCGGGCCCCGGGGTCTACCTCAGCTCAAGCCTGACTCCAGACGCCCAGCTGCGCTGGCTCCAGCGCGAGCGCCCGGACTATCTGACCTCCTACCCCTCGAACCTGGTCGCCCTGGCCGACCATGCGGAGGCGCGCGGCGTCGCCCTGCCCTCGCCGCGCGAGCTGCGGACGATCGGGGAGACCGTCACGCCCGAGAGCCGGGCTCGGATCGAGTCGGCCTGGGGCTGCCGGGTGACCGATTGCTACACCTGCGAGGAGGCGGGCTACCTCGCGCTGCAGTGCCCGGCGGGGACGCACTACCACGTGATGGCCGAGTCGGTCATCCTGGAGGTGCTCGACGACGGCGGGAATCCCTGCGCGACGGGCCGCGAGGGCCGCGTGGTCGTGACGCACCTGACGAACTTCATCACGCCCTTCATCCGCTACGAGCTGGGCGACTTCGCGGTCCCGGGCGAGCCCGGGACCTGCGCCTGCGGACGGACCTTGCCGACGCTCGCCCGGATCCTCGGGCGCCGGCGCAACCGCCTCACCCTGCCCGACGGCACGCGGGTCTTCCCCACCTTCGGCATCTGGACGATGGGCAAGGAGTTCGCGGACGCCGGCGTGCGCCGGATCCGCTGCATCCAGCGCTCGACCCGCCTGCTCGAGTTCGTGCTGCAGTCCGGACGGCGGCTGACGGAAGCCGAGGAGGCGCGCCTGCGCGAGATCGCCCAGGCCAAGTCGGCCGCCGGCTTCGAGGTGGCGATCTCGTACAGCCAAGACCCCGCCTTCTGGAAGGCGGGCAAGCACGAGGCGTTCTTCAGCGACCTGGCCTGACCGGGCTCAGAGCGAGCGCAGGTAGGCGGCGATGTCCGCCACCGCCTGGTCGTCGAGCCCCATCTGGGCGGGCGACATCATGAGCGAGCGGTCGAGTTTGCGCAGCTCGCGGACGCGCGAGCGGGGCACGGTCTGGATGACGTTGCCCATCGACTTGATGATGACCGGATCCGCGGAGGAGAGGAGCATGCCGTTGATCTCGACGCCGTCGGTGGAGACGAGGCGCCAGCCCTCGTAGCCGTGGGTGACCTCGGCGTTGGGCTGCGCGATGCCGAGCAGGATCTTGGAGAGGGACTGGTTGCGGCCGTAGCTCGTGAGGTCGGGACCGTACTCGACGCCCTTCCCCTCGACCAGGTGGCACGCCATGCAGACGGCCGCGCGGGCCTTGCCGCGGGCGGGATCGCCGGCCAGCCGGGCGAGCGTGTCGACCGGCGCGAGCGGGCGGGCCCCGGCGGGCTCGGGAGGAAGGGGGGCGGGGCTCAGCACGACCTTCGCGGGGTCGAAGAGGCCGCGGGACTTGAGCAGGCCGTCGACGTCGAACCGGCGCCACAGGTTGCCCTTGCGGTTCATCAGCCACCAGCGGGCGAGGTCGCGCTGGGGGAAATCGGCCCGGGTGGCGAGCTCGACCATCGCGTGGACGGCCGACTCCGAGTCGGTGAAGCCGAGGCCGGCGAGGGCGAAGCGCGCCTGGGTCTCGTTGAGACGGCCCGAGAGGAGCCGCTCGCGCACGGCGGCGACGGCCTGGGGCGGATGGAGGCGCCACGCGATGCCCGCGAGCGCGGGCGACCAGGCGAGGGGCGCGGCGCCCATCTCCCGGGCGATGGCGGCGAAGGCCTCGGCCTCCCGGCCCTCGCAGGCGAGGCCGAGGGCCTCGAGGTAGGTGCGGTCGGCGCCGTCGAAGCGCTTGGCGAGCGCGACGATCACGGGAAGGACCTCGGGGCCGCGGACGTCGCGGAGGGAGACGGCGACCTCGCGGCGCAGCGCGGGCGAGGGGTCCTCGGCGAGCCGGCGGGCGAGCGCGAGGTCGGCGCGGCCGGCGGCGCGCAGCGCGCGGAAGGCGACGCGGCGGCGGTCGTCGTCCGGCGAGGCGAGCTCGGCGCGGACGCGGGCGGCGCCCTCCTCGCCGAGCTGGGCGAGCAGCCAGAGGGCGCGCGCGGCGACGTAGGGATTGGGGTCGGCGAGCAGCGGCTTCACCAAGGGCACGGCCGCGGCGCCGCGCGCCTTGAGGCGGGCGAAGCCGGCGCCGCGGACGTTGACCGCGGGGCTGCGCAGGGCGAGGACCTGGCCCTCGGGCGTCGCGAGGTCGACCTTGGGCACCGCGGGGCGGAAGCCCTTGGGCGCGATGCGGTAGATGGTGCCCGCCACCCGGTTGTCGGCGGTGCCGTGGCCGCCCACGCCGGGGTCGAACCAATCGGCGACGTAGAGGGCGCCGTCGGGGCCGACGGCGATGTCGGAGGGGCGGAAGAGGGTGGGCGTCTCGCCCGTGGCGCGGCCGCCGAGGAAGTCGGAGCCGGCCCAGCGGCGCTCCTTGTTGGAGGTCAGGAAGTCGAAGCGCTCCAAGCGGAAGCCGGCGCCGTCGGGCTTGGGGAAGTAGCCGAAGACGACGTTCTTGCCCGCCTCGCAGGCGAGCAGGAGGCCGCGCCAACGGTCGCCCAGGGCGCCGTTCTCGTAGACGACCACGCCGGTCGGCGAGCCGCCGCCGTAGATGTCGCCCGCCGGAAGGACGCCCGGGTCCTCCTGGCGCCAGGTGGCGCGGTCGACGGCGAGGCCGGGGCGACGGTCGGCCTCCCAGGTGCGGAGGCCGTCGGCGGAGGCGAAGCCGAGGTTCGCGCCCTCGAGCAGGTAGGTCACGCGGCAGGCGGGATAGTCGTCGTTGTCGCTCTGGAAGACGTCGCCGAACGAGCTCATGGCCTGCTCGTAGCTATTGCGGAAGTTATGGCCGGCGACGCGCACGCCCGTGCCGTCGGCGTTCATGCGGATGGCCGCGCCGCCGATCCAGACGCGGCCGTCGGCGCTGGGCTTGCCGGCGGCCTCCTGGGTCATGTAGGGGCTGCCGAAGCGGAAGGCCTTGCCGTCGCGCGCGGTGAAGTCGGCGCCGCAGTTGCCGAAGTTCAGGGTCCAGAGCCCGTCCGGACCGACGGTCACGCTGTGGAGGCTGTGGTCGTGGTTGCGTCCCGAGAAACCGGAGAGCAGGACCTCGCGGCGCTCGGAAGCGGGGTCGAATCGACCGTCGCGGTTCGTGTCGTGGTAGACGAGGAGCTCGGGGGGCTGGGAGACGACGACCTTGCCGTCGATGGCGGCGACGCCGAGCGGGGAGACGAGGAAGGGCTCCTGGACGAAGGTCTCGCTGCGGTCGGCGCGCCCGTCGGCGTCGGTGTCCTCCAGCACGACGATGCGGTCGCCGGCCGGACGGCGGCCGGCCTTCTCGCGGTAGTTCACGCCCTCCGCCACGAACAGGCGACCGCGCTCGTCAAAGTCGATGTTCGTCGGGTTGAACAGGTCCGGGGTCGTCGCCCAGACGGTGACCTCGAGGCCCTCGGGCACGCTGAAGAGCTCGGTCGGCACGAGGGGATCCCCGAGGAGGAGCGAGGTCAGGTCGGGAGGCGTGGTCGTGACGAAGAAGCGGGCGCTGGCCGAGGTCGGCGCGCCGTCGCGGATGGCCCCGCCGTCGTCGAGCGCGACCTTCGCGCGCAGGCCGACCGCGCCGGCGGGCAGGTCGAAGGCGAGCACGGCGGGCGCGTGGGCGCCGAGACCGCGCACCTGGCGACCGGAGACCCGGATGGGACCGCCCTCGGGATTGGCGTTGGGCGCAAGCTGGCCCCAGCCGGTGCGGCCGGACTTCCAGGACATCGCCGCGAGGTCGCGCGTGGAGCCGTCGGCCATGACGAGCACAGGGTCGACCCAGGCCACCCAGTCGAAGCTGTCGCCGTCGAGGTCATGGGCGACGAGGTAGACCTCGCGCGCGCCCCTTAGATCGGCCTGGATGGGGACGAGACGCTCGGCATCCGAGGCCCGTAGCACGCGGGAGGCCGCGGCGGGCTTGGCCGAGGTGGCGGCGGCCAGGAAGGGGAGAAGCAGGCAGGCGACGGCGCGCATGGTCCAAACTGAAAATATCGGCCGCGAGCGAGCGAGCCGAAACACGAGGGGTCGAACTGTCCGGTTGATTCCCCCGCGGAGGTGCCCAAACAGGGGACATGCGCCGCCTGCTCGCCCTCCTGCCCGCCCTGCTCGCGCTCCCCGCCCTTGCCTCAGTCGAGTCGCGGCGCCTTCCCGACATGCCCGACCCCATCGGACGGGCGGCGACGGTCGCCGGGGTCTCGGAAGGCGCCCTGATCGTGGCGGGGGGCACGAACTTCCCCGCGGGCATGCCGTGGGACGGGGGCAAGAAGGCCTGGCATGCCGACATCTTCCTGCTCGAGCGGGCGGACAGCGAGTGGCGCAAGGTCGGCGACCTGCCGCGCCCCCTCGGCCACGCCGTCAGCCTGCAGACCGGCCGCGGCATCATCGTGGTCGGCGGGGCGGACGACGCCCGGCACCACGCCGAGACCTTCCTGCTCCGCCAGCGCGGGGGCAAGGTGGAGATCGAGCGGCTGCCCGACATGCCCCACCCCCTCGCCTACGCCTCCGGCGCGGTCCTGGGCGACCTCGCCCTGGTGGTCGGCGGCACGCGCTCGCCCGACGCCACGGTGGCGGAGAACCTCCTCCTCGCCTTCGACCTCCGCGACCCCGCCGCGGGCTGGAAGGCCCTCTCCCAGCTGCCCGGCCCCGGGCGCATCATGCCCGCGGTCGGCGTGCGCGACGGGCGGTTCTTCGTCTTCTCCGGCGCCTCGCTCGCGCCCGACGCCGACGGCAAGCCCGCGCGCACTTACCTGAGGGACGCCTGGAGCTTCCGTCCCGACGCGGGCTGGCGGCGCCTCGCCGACCTTCCCCGCCCCGCGGTCGCGGCGCCCACGCCCGCCCTTCCGGTCGGGGCGGCGCACCTCCTCGTGATCGCGGGCGACGACGGCTCGAAGGTCAGCTTCCAACCCCGCTCGGCGCACCCCGGATTCGGCACGCGCAGCCTCCGCTACCACACGGTCACGGACACCTGGATCGAGGCCGACGACCTCGGCAACGCGCGCGCCGTCGCGGTCGCGCCCGTGGCGACGTGGAAGGGCGAGTTCGTGATCCCCGGCGGCGAAGTGCGCCCCGGCGTCCGCACCACGCAGGTCGCCGCCCTGCGGCCGAATCCCGAGCGCCAGCCCATGGGCTGGGTCGACTGGACGGTGCTCGTCCTCTACCTCGGCGCCATGGTCGGCATCGGTTGGTGGTTCATGCGCAAGGAGGCCGCCTCCACCACCGAGGCCTATTTCCGAGGCGGCCAGAGCGTCCCCGTCTGGGTCGCGGGCCTGTCCATCTTCGCGACGATGCTCTCCTCGCTGACCTTCATGGGCATCCCGGCGAGGGCGTTCCAGACCGACATCTCGTGGTACGTCGGCCAGCTCGGCCTGCTGCTCGTGGTGCCGGTGGTCTCCGCCTTCTACCTGCCCTTCTTCCGCAAGCTCGACCTGACCTCGGCCTACGAGTACCTCGAGCGGCGGTTCGGCCTGGCCTGCCGGCTCTTCGCCTCGGCGTCCTTCATGCTCCTGCACCTCGGACGCATCGCCATCGTGCTCTACCTGCCCGCCCTGGCCCTCGCGTCGGTGGCGGATGTCGGCGTGGGCACCTCCATCGTCGCCATCGGCGTCCTCTGCGTCGTCTACACCCTGATGGGCGGCATCCAGGCCGTGGTCTGGACGGACGCCGTGCAGGCGCTGGTCCTGATGGGCGGCGCCCTGCTCTGCCTGGTCCTGGCCGTGGCCCGGTGCGACGGCGGCCTGCTCGGCATGCTCGAGGTGGCGCAGGCGGACGACAAGTTGCTCGGCTCGCTCACCTTCTCGGACCTCGACGTCTCCGACGCGACGACCTCGTTCTGGGTCATCCTCGTCGCCTTCGGCTTCAACTCGCTCATCTCCTACACCTCCAGCCAGGACGTGGTGCAGCGCTACGTGACGACCAAGGACCTCGCGGGCGCGCGACGCTCGCTCACCGTCAACCTGTGGATGTCGCTCGCGGGCGCGCTCATCTTCTTCCTGCTCGGCACCGCGCTCTACGCCTTCTACAAGACCCATCCCGGCCGGCTCGACCCCGCGATGGCGGCGCCGGACGCCATCCTGCCCTTCTTCATCCTGCAGGAGCTCCCCGTCGGCGTGTCCGGGCTGATCATCGCCGCGATCTTCGCGGCATCCCAGTCCACGGTCTCCTCATCGCTCAACAGCCTGGCCACCTGCTTCGTCAAGGATCTGGACGCGCGGGTCATGCGACCGGGTCGCGAGGATGCCGAGTATCTCCGATCCGCACAATGGGTGGTCCTGGCGGCCGGCCTGGTCTCCGTCGGCATCGCCCTCTACATGGCCGCCTCCGGCATCGACTCGGCCTTCAAGCAGTTCAACACGCTGATCGGCCTGGCCGCGGGCTCGCTCGGCGGGCTGTTCGCCCTCGGGGTGTTCACCCGCCGCGCGAACGCGAAGGGCGCCCTGGTCGGGGCCCTCGTCGGCTTCGCCACGGTGGCGGGACTCCACCACTTCAAGGCCCCGGTCATCGGCATCCTCTACGGCTTCATCGGTTTCGCCACCTGCCTCGTCGTCGGCTACCTGGCGAGCCTGGGGCTCAAGGGCGGGGGCAACCCCCGTCTCTCCCTGCGGGGCCGCGGCGAGGACTGAGGGAACCCTCATTGGAAGGGGCTGTCGTTCAGGGGGTCATGAACCCCCTGCCCCGCCGCGACTTCCTCGCCACCGCCACCCTCGCCGCCGCCGCGCTGGCGGCCGCCCCCGCGCTGGGGCAGTCCGCCCCGGCCGGAAAGGCCCGGCTGACCGTGGGGCTCATCGGCTGCGGCGGGCGCGGCAACGGCGCCCTGACCGACTTCATCGCGGCGGCCAAGCTCCTCGGGCGCGAGGTGACGGTCACGGCCGTCGGCGACGCCTTCGCCCCGGCGGCGAAGGGCGCGGCCAAGCGCTTCGGGGTCGAGGCCTCCAAGGCCTTCGCGGGCTACGACGCCTACCGCAAGGTCATCGCCAGCGGCTGCGACTTCGTCGTCATGGCGGCCCCGCCCGCCTTCCGCCCGCTCCACTTCGCGGCCGCGGTCGAGGCCGGCAAGCACTGCTTCATCGAGAAGCCCGTGGCGGTCGACGCCGTAGGCGCGCGCGCGATGCGCGAGGCGGGCGAGCGGGCGAAGGCCAAGGGCCTGGGCGTGGTCGCGGGCACCCAGCGCCGGCACCAGGCGGCCTACCTCATCAACAAGGCGCGCATCGACGCCGGCGCGATCGGCGACATCCGGGGCGGCACGCTGCACTGGAACAGCACCGTCCCCTGGATCAAGCGGCGCAACCCCGGCGAGTCCGCGGCGGACTACCTCGCGCGCAACTGGCTGAACTTCACCGAGATGTCCGGCGACCACATCGTCGAGCAGCACGTCCATAACCTCGACGTCGCCATCTGGTTCCTCGGCCGCCCGCCCGTCTCGGCGGTGGGCTACGGCGGCCGCGCCCGCCGCGAGACGGGCAACATGTTCGACTTCTTCAGCGTCGACTACGACTTCGGCGGCGGCGTGCACATCCACAGCCAGTGCCGCCAGATCTCCGGCACCTGGAGCCGCGTCGGCGAGCTCTTCACCGGCGCCTCGGGCGAGGCCTTCGGCGCGGGGAAGGTCACGGGCCGCAAGGTCGACGTCCCCGAGCCGCGCCTCGAGTCGGAGAACCCCTACGTCCAGGAGCACGTGGCGCTGATCAAGGGGGTGCTCGCGGGGAATCCTCCCAACGAGACCCGGGCCGTGACGGATTCCACCCTGGCCGCCATCATGGGCCGCCTCTCGGCCTACAGCGGCGACCTCGTGCGCTGGGCGGACCTGGTGGACAACGCGCGCTCGCCCTGGCACGGCCAGGCCTGCTCCCCCGCGGCGGCGGACTTCGAGAAGGGCGAGGTGCGCCTGCCCGAGGAGAAGCCCCCGGTGCCCGGCAAGGCCTGAG